>JBMSXH010000415.1:0-2727 GCA_049425445.1 Phycisphaerales bacterium
GTCGCCCGGCTTCGCGAATGGACGAGAGATGGACTCGCCGCGATCCCCGACGAGATCGGCGCCGCGGCGCTCGTCCTCGCGGATCTCGAGGAGGTGGCCGCACTCGCCCGGCGAGGCTGGCCGACCGCCAGGGCCAAGCGTCGTCTGGCCGAGTCGATCGACGAGGCGGCGGAGGTCGCGAGTCCCCCGACCATCGAGTTTCTCCTCGCGGCCATCGACGGCATGCCCGACGTCGCGAATCGCGCCGTGCGGCGCGTCGATCGCCGTGGCGATGGTGGTCTTCGTCTCGAATTCGCGCGATGCTCGATCGGTGAAGCCGATCGCACCCGTTGGCGGCAGCGATTGTGCGGCCGATGCCGGTGAGACGCCCGACTCGTCACTCCGGCGATCGAGTCTCGCTCGGCGCCGACTCGCTCGAGGATGGGGCGATCGGCGCTCGATGCGAGGCGATGGAAGCGAGCTGCGACTCGTCGAGCGATTCGCCAAATCGCCTGACGATCTCCTCGGCGATCGCGGTGGCGGCGACGGCGAGCGCCGGATCCCCAGCGATCCGCGTCATGACGCCGATCCACTCGGACGGATCCGGCTGCTGCGTGGCCGCCCGATCGAAGCGACCGGCCCGCAGCCTCGCCTCGAACAACGTTCCGAACAGCGGTTGATCCGGAAGCAGCGGCTCGTTGGCGAGCAGGTCCGCCACCTCCTCCACCCGACCGAGCGAAAGCAGGATCGCGGTGCGTCGCTCCATCGCCTCCTCGAGCACTTCGCGGGACAGCGCGGTTCCGTTGACGGCGGCGCCGACCCGCTTGAGCGCCTCGAGCCGCACCGCAGCCGGCGCGCCGAACTCCGCGAGCAGCCGGTCCGCCTCGAGCAGCGACGAGACCGGCAAGGTGTTCACGAAGCGGAGCAGCACCGTCTCGTACTCGCCGACGCTCTCGGCAGGCCGAGTCAGGCCGAGCATTCGATCGAGACCGGAGAGGGTGGGTTCGAGTTCCACCAGACTTGCCGCAAGCGGAAGGTAGATCGCCGGATCGCCGGACCTCGAGGCGAGGGGCTCGAAGATGCCGCGGCGAGACCATCCCTCCGCGACCGCACGCCGCACGCGAGCATCGGGCGCATCCAGCAGGGCCTCGATCGTGTCGGCGTCCGACTCCTCGCCCGACAGCGCAAACACCCTCGCCATCGCGGGGATCGGCGTCTCGGACTCGGCGAGCGATCGGCGCGCGATCGCGGCGGCCCGCTCTCGCCAGCCGACCGGCGCCAGCCCCGCTGCCTGAAGCCTTGCCACCGCACGAGCAGCCGCTTCCGCGGTCGCAGCGACCTCCATCCGGTCGAGCAGCGCGGACATGCTGCCTTCCGCGGGACGCTCCCCGAGGATCTCGAGCGAAGTCAGCGCGGCGGCGAGGTCCTGCTCCTTGGCGAGACGCTTCGCCATCTCCTCGCCGATCGCAGGCCAGGCGAGGCTCGCGAGCAGCTTGGCGGATCTCCCTCGCAGCGAGGGCACCGGGTCATCGAGCAGGGTCGCAAGCGTCGCGGTCATCTCGTCGCCGATGCGATCGCCGTTGCGGAGCATCCGCTCGACCTGCTCGACGGCGAAGGCCCGCAGGGTGGGCAACTCGTCCGCGAGCAGTCGCTGCACGCGCTCCTGCCTCGCCGCGAGATCCATGCCCAGCAGCAGTTCCGCAAGCGCGGAGCGAAGCCTCGCCGCGGTCCGGTCGGCTCGTTCGTCGACGACGGTGCGATCCCGCTCCGACTGCGCGAGCCGAAGCGAAAGCGCCTCGGCCCTCTCCTCGCAGGTGCGCTCGAGCGAATCGAAGCCGCCCTCGCGTTCCCACCAGACACGCCATGCGGCGTGGTCGTCTCCCAGCGGAAGTCCCGCGAGCGCCTCGAGCGATCGGAACGCCGCCGATCGCAACTCCGCAGACTCCTTGCGAGCCGGATCGGTGACGAGCAGCAGCGCTTCGGCCGAAGGTCGGGATGGAAGGCGGCCGAGCGTCTCGATCGCGGCACGGCGGTACTCGGCCTGCTTCGAGGAATCGATCGCCACCTCGACCACGATCGCGTCGATGCCGACCCCCGTGTACACGACCGTCTCGGCGATTCGAGTCCGATCCTCGACGGCGGCGAAGGCGAGCGAGCCGACGAGCGCCGAGGCGAGGTCGGGATCCTCGGCGGCCGCGTTGCGGAAGACCGCGCCAAGCGCGTCTCTCGCCTCCCCGGCGCTGGCGTCGAGAAGCGAGACCACCGTCGCTGCGCCAACCGGCGACGCCAGTCGCAGCAACTTGGTCGCGGCGCGGCGGCGGGTCTCGATCGCGTTGGTGGGATTGCCGAGGATCGAGCGAAGGAAGGAGAGTTCCTGCGGGTCGACCACGGCGGGCGATGGAGAAGGTCTCGGCGGCTCCTGACCCGGTGCCTGCCCGGCGAACGCCGCGATCAGGATCGCCGACGCCAGCGAGGCACTCCAGACCCGAGGCGTGCCTCGCGGTGGATCGGGAGCGTCGCGATGCGTGGCTCTCTCAGGCAACGGACATCGACTCCTGGAAGCACGGGCTCCGTCGTGGAGCTCCCGTACTGCATGAAGTTCATCGGATGAAGAGGACTGGCCCTTGCCGCGGAAGGGACGGCGACGTTCAATGCTACTCCAGCGATCGGTCGGCGGCGGTGCCACCATGATCCGATTCGCCGGATGGGTGCGAGACGTCGGAGTCGTGGGTCGGAGTCGTGGGTCGG
>JBMSXH010000416.1:0-2723 GCA_049425445.1 Phycisphaerales bacterium
CTTCTTGCCATAGATGTACTCGGCATTCTCCGAGCGGTCGCCCATGGCCGCGGCGATGGCGCGCGCGTCGGGGGCGCCCGCAGGCGCCGCGAGGGGGGGGGGCGCATAGTCGGGCGGGGGGCGCGCCGGGCGCGCGGGCGCCCCCTCGCGCGGCGCCGCGACCGGCCTTCGGCGGCATGGCATCGGCGAGGGACGCCGATATACTCCCCGTCCTCCCGTTGGGGCGGTAGCTCAATTGGGAGAGCGCCTGAATCGCATTCAGGAGGTTGTGAGTTCGATCCTCATCCGCTCCACTGCGAGCGCCCCGCTTCCCGGCGGGGCGTTTGCGTTTCGGGGGTCCTCGCCGCCGAGGGCGTTCCGTACACTCGCGTCGTGAGCGGCAGCCCTGCGACGAGCGAGATGACTCCCACGATGCCTGGTGGCGACGTGGTCGAGATCGTCGCGCCGCCCGCCGACGGCGACCGCCTGCTTGCGACCCTCGACACGCCGGCGATGCGGCAGTTCCGCCGCTTCAAGGACGCCCACCCGGGCTGCCTGCTCTTCTTCCGGATGGGCGACTTCTACGAGCTCTTCGGCGAGGACGCGGTCCGCGTGCACAAGGCGCTCGGCCTCACGCTCACGGAGCGGACGCCCGGCGTTCCGATGGCGGGTGTGCCGCACCACGCCGCGGAGCAGTACCTGCGTCGGCTCGTCGAGCAGGGCTTCCGGGTCGCGGTGGCGGACCAGATCCAGGATCCCAAGGACGCCAAGGGCGTGGTCGATCGCGCGGTCACCCGCGTCGTGACGCCCGGCACCCTCGTCGACGAACACCTGCTCGAGGACGCCCGGGCGAACCGTGTGGCCGCGGTCTCCGCCCCGATCGACCCCCGCCGCAGCGGCGCGGACGCCCGCTGGGCGATCGCCTCGATCGAACTCTCGACCGGCTCGTTCCGGGTCGAACTCGCCGACGAAGCCTCGATCCGCGATCGCCTCGCGCGGCTCGCCCCGCAGGAACTGCTCGTTCCGGTGAGTCGTCATGGCGAGTGGCCGTCGTGGCCTTGGCTCGGCGAGGCGGGCGACGGTTCGCTGCCGTGTGCGCCGACGGCGCGGCCGGGATGGACCTTCACCGCCGACGACGGCGCCGCGAAGCTCAAGGAGCGCTTCGGTGTCGCCTCGCTCGCGGGCTTCGGGCTTGAGGAGGGCACCGCGGCGGTCGCGGCGGCCGGCGCCATCCTGCGCTACGTCGCCGAGATGTCCGCGGCCGACAGCGAAGCCGCCGACAGCGACCCGCGTCGACTCGCCCACCTCGAGCCACCGCGGCTCGAGCGCGATGGCGAGCGGCTCGAGATCGACGCGGTCGCGCTGCGAAGCCTCGAGGTCGAACGCACCGTGCGCAGCGGCGGCAGCGAGGGCACGCTCGTCGAGATCATGCAGCGGGCCCGTACTCCGATGGGACGCCGGCTTCTGCGGGAGTGGCTCTGCTATCCGCTCGCGAACCTCGACGCGATCCGAGGCCGCCATCGGCGGGTCGCGATCCTCGTCGCCGATCGTCGCCTCGCCGATCGAGTCGGCACGAACCTCGACCGGATCCAGGATCTCGCCCGCATCGGCGGTCGGCTCGGACTTCGCCGCGCCACGCCCCGCGACCTTGCGGCGCTCGCGAAGTCGGTCGGCGCCGCGTCGACGCTCGCCGCGGAGCTGCGGGATCTCGGCGCCTTCGCGAAGGAGGCCGCCCGTCTCGACGCCGCGATCGCCGCGCTCGAACCGGCCTGCCGAGAGACCGCCGCGGCGCTCGAGGACTCGCCGCCGCCGCATCTTCGCGAAGGCGGTGCGATCAAGGACGGATTCGACACGGAACTCGACGAGGCGCGCTCGCTGCATCGCGATGGCCACGCGTGGCTCGCGTCCTACCAGCAGCGGCTCGCGGGCGAGACCGGCATCGCCTCGCTCAAGATCGGCTTCAACCGGGTCTTCGGCTACTACGTCGAGATCACCCACGCCCATCGCGACGCGGCGATTCCACCCGAGTTCGTGCGGCGGCAGACCCTGAAGAACGCCGAGCGCTACACCACGCCGGAACTCTCCGCCTACGAGTCGAAGGCCCTCGATGCGGAGAGCCGCGCCCTCGAGCGCGAGCGGAGGATCTTCGAGTCGCTCGTCGAACGCTGGGTCGGCTCGCTCGCCGCGCTCGCCGAAGTCGCTCGGCTCGTCGCGGGGCTCGACGTGCTCGCGGGGTTCGCGGAGATCGCCGCGAGCGGCGGCTGGGTCGAGCCGGAGATGGTCGACGCGCCCGTGCTCGCGATCGTGCAGGGACGACATCCGGTGCTCGATCGGCTGCTGCGCGACCGCTTCGTGCCCAACGACTGCCGCCTCGGCCTCGCGACCGACGAGGATCCCGCCGGCGCCGCGACGCTCGCCCTCATCACCGGCCCCAACATGGCGGGCAAGAGCACCTTCATTCGCCAAGCGGCGCTGCTGGTGCTTCTGGCCCACGCGGGAAGCTTCGTCCCCGCCGATCGCGCCACGATCGGCCTCTGCGACCGGATCTTCACGCGGATCGGCGCGAGCGACGAACTGCACGGCGGACAGTCGACCTTCATGGTGGAGATGACCGAGACCGCGAACCTGCTTCGCCATGCGACGCGACGAAGCCTCGTGGTGCTCGACGAGATCGGCCGCGGCACCAGCACCCTCGACGGGCTGGCCCTCGCGTGGGCGATCGCGGAGACGCTCGCCGAGCGAGG
>JBMSXH010000417.1:0-2722 GCA_049425445.1 Phycisphaerales bacterium
TGCATGCGAATGCGAGGCGTCCGCGCATCGGAGGCCCGCATGACGACGACTGCGCGCCGCGGCATCTATCGGAGCGACAGCGCGCTTGGTCGCGAGGCCCTCGACATGCTGCGCTCCGCGGCGTGCCGTCCGCGCGGATGAGGAACAATCCTCAGGCGGCTGGTGGCGATTGCTCGCGACCGTGGCATCGACTTGACCGCGTCGCTCGGTCGATCCGCCTCGACGGAGCGGCGATTCGTCGCCGCGTACAACGCGCGATGATCGCGCCCAGTTGACTCTCGAAGCCCCCGCCGCACGTCGAGTCGTTTGGGGTGGATTCTCGACCCACCCCCGCCGACCTGTCCGAAATGAGGTGACACACTTGGGTCCAATGACTCGTGGATCGTTCGGATGCCCGGTACGTGCGAGTGGCGGCAATCCGAACTTGGAGATCTGAAGTGAATTCGACCCGCCTTTCGTTTGCCGTCGTTCTTGGCACCTTGACCCTGCTCGCCGCTGCCGCGTGGTCCAAGCCACCGGCGAGCGTTGAGAGTGAGCCGCCGGTGGTTCGTCCCTTTCAGCGGACGCTCCGGTTCGACGCCCTCTCGGTGGATGCGCAGCCGATCTCGGTCGACGAGTTGGAACTGCATCGGATGACCGCGCCCGGAGTCACCCGGCTCGCCGGATTCCCGCTCGGGCTTGCGGGCGACGCGGATCTGCTCGTCGAGCCGTTCACGGCAATGTCGCGATCCGGCAAGGCCGTGGTGGTGGGCGAGGATGGTCGCGAGCGATCGGTGCCGCGACTCGCGCGATTGTGGCGGGGCCGCGTGGACGGCGACCCCGACTCGAGCGTCTTCCTTTCCGACTCGCCCACCGGCCTCTTCGGCTGGGTTCGCACCGACGGGCACGAGTACGTCCTGTCGAGCGGCGATCCCAAGGGAGAGCGCGTTCCGGTGGTCTACGACCTTCAGGGGCCCGCGGCCGAGCACATGGTGTGGACACCGTGGCAGTGCGGCTTCGACGAGATCGAGCAGCCGATGCGCGACTTCGTGCCCGAGCCGCCGCAGGGCGGTCTTGCGGGGACGATCTGCCAGACGGTCGAACTCGCGGTCGACACGGACCAGGAGTTTCTGGCCCTCTTCAACGGCAGCACCGCCCAGGCCCAGGCGTACCTCGAGACCCTCGTCGGCGCGACGAGCGAGATCTACCGTCGCGACACCGAGGTGCAGTTCACGCTCGTCTATTCCCGTCTCTGGGAGACGACCGATCCGTGGAACTCGACGAGCACATCGAACCAGCTGACCCAGTTCCGAAACTACTGGCAGTCGAACATGGGTTCGGTGTCACGCGACCTTGCGCACCTCGTGTCCGGCCGCAATCTCGGCGGCGGTGTCGCCTGGGTCAGCGCAGCCTGCAGTTCCTACGGCTACGCGGTCTCGGCGAACATCGACGGCTACTTCCCGACGCCGCTCGTCGACCACAGTTCGCAGAACTGGGACATCATCGTCTTCGCCCATGAGCTCGGCCACAACCTCGGCACCTTCCACACCCACGACCTCGACCAGTACAACCCGGTGATCGATGGCTGCGGGAACGGCGACTGCTCGAGCGCCTACGGCGGAACGATCATGAGCTACTGCCACCTTTGCTCCGGTGGCCTCGCCAACATCGTGCTTCAGTTTCATCCGCGGGTGCAGCTCAACATCGAGGCGTTCACCGCGGGCGCGAGCTGTCTTGCGGACCTGCCGTGCGAAGATGCCGCCGGCGATAGCGATGGCGATGGCGTCGCCAACGGCGACGACAACTGCCCCGACGTCGCGAACCCCGATCAGGCCGACTCCGATGGTGACGGCACCGGCGATGCGTGCGACGGATGTCCGAACGATCCCGATCGAACCGAGCCCGGCTCCTGCGGCTGCAACGCCTCGTCGATCGATACCGACGGCGACGGCACGATCGACTGCGAGGACGGCTGTCCGAACGACCCGAACAAGACTTCGCCGGGCACCTGCGGTTGCGGCGTGGCGGATGTCGACACCGACGGCGACGGCGCCCCCGACTGCAACGACGCCTGCCCGAGCGATCCGTACGTCGCAAGCGGTTCGACGGCCTGTGGGTGCGGCGAGCTCGATGTCGACTGGAACGGCGACGGCTCCTTCGACTGCGATGGCGTCGTCTTCGATGTCGGCAGCTTCTCGCTCGATGGTGGGCAGTCGGCGACGGTCGCCATCTCCGGCTACGAAGGCACCATGGTCGGCTTCGCCGTGGCGATCGACTACTCCGGCGCGGGCGGCACCTGGGCGTCCGACATGGTGGCGGGCTTCTTCAACGGCAGCACCGGCATCCAGGCGGGCGGCTACGACACCGGATTCGGCTATCCGAGCGTCGGCGACTGGTCGTACGACGGCTCCGGTTCCGCACCGGATGGCGTCTATCTCGACGGCATGCCCGGCACGCTCGCGCTGACGGCAGGTGTTCCGCTCCAGTTCAAGATCATGAACGGGTGGGCGGGAGGCCCAGTCGCCACCTATGCAAACGTCCGGGTCGTCCTGTACGGCGTCACGCCGACCAATCCGTGCGGCAGCCTCGGCGCCAATGCAGGCACGACCGCGTTTGGATTCGCTGGAACGTCGTCGCCCGTCTCGATCTCGGTCGACACCGGCGATGGCTGCGACTGGACCGCCACCTCGAGCGCGTCGTGGGTCGTGATGTCGAATGACACCGGATCGGGCGACGGCTCGGC
>JBMSXH010000418.1:0-2721 GCA_049425445.1 Phycisphaerales bacterium
TCATCTGCACCCTGTGGCTCGCCCAGTGGCACATCGCCAAGGCCACCTCGGTCGACGAACTGCAGCAGGCGCTGCCGTACCTCCAGTGGGCCGAAGCCAGGGCGCTGCCCTCGGGCGTGCTGGCCGAGCAGGTCAATCCCTACGACGGACGGCCGATCTCGGTGAGCCCGCTGACCTGGTCGCACGCGACGGTGGTGACGGTGGTCACCGAGTACCTCCTGAAGCACGCGGCCCTGACCGGAAAATCGTCCGGCTGCGTGGCGGAACTGGCCCTCGCCCGGCGAGCCCTCGCCTCCGGCGGAGGACGGTGAATCCACCCGGCGGTGGCGGACCGAACCCGGCACCCGTGAACCCGTCCGACCGACAGTCCGCCGACTCCATCGATCAGGTGTCCCGTGCGCTGGGCGAGTGGACCCTCGCCGCGATGGCGGAGGAGGACCCCTCGTTCGCGGCCCGGAACGGCCCCGAGGCGATGCGGCTCTGGCGTGGCGAGATGAAGAGCCGCGTGCAGCACCTCGCCGAGGCGGTCGCATGTGGCTGTCCGGAGATCTTCGCCCGCAACGTGTGCTGGAGCCGGGAGGCGTTCGAGGCTCGGGATCTTCCGATCACCGATCTCTCCGCGAGTCTCGAGCGGCTTCGCCGCGTGAGCCGCGATCAGCTGCCGTCGCCGAGCGCTGCGCGATGCGACGGGGCGAGCGCGGCGGGGCTCGCGAGACTCGCCGAATCGAAGCCGTGCCGCTCGGATCGAGCGGTGAACGAAGCTCCCGAGCCGATCGCAGGCGAGGACGAGGATGCGACCGCAGCGAGGCTCTACCTGCTTCACCTGCTCGAGCGGCAGGAGGAGGAGGCCGCGCGGGTCGTGCTCGAGATGCAGGAGCGAGGCCGAGGCACGACCGCCATCTACGAGCGGGTGCTCTCCCCGGCGCTCGCGGAGATCGGTCGCATGTGGCACCTGCGCGAGGCGACGGTCGCCGACGAGCACTTCGCGACGGGCGCCACGCGCATGATCATGGCCGAACTGCGACGCCACGCGCCGCGCGAGGCGCGGAACGGGCGATCCTGCCTGTGCACCGCGGTGGGCGGCGACCTGCACGATCTCGGAATCCGAATGGTGGCCGACGTCTTCGAGTTCGCGGGCTGGGAAGCCGAGTGCCTCGGCGCCGACATGCCGGCGGAAGAGATCGTCTCGGCGCTCGAGAGCCGCGTGACCGGCCGGTTCGATCTGCTCGCGGTGGCCGCCAACACCATGCTCGGCCTGCGGCCGACCGCGGATCTCGTCGCGGCCGTCCGCGAGAGCGGCGCCGGCAAGGGCGTCAAGGTGCTCGTCGGAGGCCTGCCCTTCCGCATCGCTCCCGAACTGGCGAAGGTCGTCGGCGCCGACGGCTGCGCGAACTCCGCGAGCGCGGCGGTGGTCCTGGCCGATTCGCTGCTCGCGGCGGACCCATCGCCCACCCGCCGGTGAGGCCCGCGGCGGCAGGAGCATTCAAGACGCCCCGATCGCCCGCCTCGCGGCTGCTCGAACCTTGACGCGGTTCACCGCGGCGGCGGTTCCCGTCGCCAGCGCACGAGGTCTCGAGGAACGTCCGCCACGGTGGCGCATCCCGCGAGCGCCATCGCGATGTCGAGTTCCGCCGCGAGCATCTCGAACACCCGCCGCACGCCCAACTCGCCGCCGGAGGCGAGTCCCCACAGCTGAGGCCGCCCGATCTGGACCGCATCGGCGCCGAGTGCGATCGCCTTGAGCACGTCGGTCCCGCGCCGCACGCCTCCGTCGACCAGCACGAGCCCGCGGCCGGCGACGGCCTCGACCACCGCCGGCAGCATGTCGATCGTCGCGGGCGTGCCATCGAGTTGGCGCCCACCATGGTTCGAGACGACGACCCCCGCACATCCCGAGTCGAGCGCCTTCGCGGCGTCGTCGCCGCGGGCGACCCCCTTCAGCAGCACCGGCACCGAACTCGACGCGCAGATCCGCTCGAGCTCGGGCCACGCGAGCGCCGGATGCACCATCCAATCGAAGGCCTGACCCATGCCGGAGCCCTGACGGCTCTTGAGGTCGCCCGTCGGATCGAGCGAGGCGAGGTTGACCGCCGACACGCCCGCGGGCAGTCGAAAACCGTTGCGAACGTCGCGTTCGCGGACGCCCCAGACCGGGGTGTCCGCCGTCAGCATCAGGGCCTTGCATCCCGCGGCGATCGCGCGATCCATGAGCGCCTTCGTGATGCCCGGATCCTTGTTCGCGTAGAGCTGGAACCACACCGTGCCGCCTTGGGCGACGACCTCCTCGATCGAGGTCGTCGAGAGGCTCGAGAGCACCATGATCGATCCGGCCGCCGCCACCGCGCGGGCGGTCGCCGCTTCACCATCGGGATGCGCGAGGCGATGAAAGGCGGTCGGCGCCGCCAGCACCGGCATCGAGAGTGAGGTTCCCAGCAGGGTCCTCGAAGCGCTTCTCCGCGACACGTCGACGAGCACCCGCGGGAGCAGCTCGATCTCGCCGAACGCCTCGCGGTTGCGGCGGAGCGTCGATTCGTCCCAGGCGCCGCTGCGGAAATAGTCGTAGACGACCTTCGAAAGCCGCTCGCGGGCGAAGGTCTCGATGTCGATCAGATTCTGCGGGTGCATCGCGGTCCTCGATCCGTGGCGGAGCCGGAGACGGTACCGCGTCCGCCTGGCGGCGTCCGGGCCGCGCTCGTCACCCATGAAGAACGACGGGCGGCC
>JBMSXH010000419.1:0-2715 GCA_049425445.1 Phycisphaerales bacterium
CGTGGCGCTGAACGCGGGAAGTTCGCTCTCCGCGATCTTGCCGAGCTGCTTGAGCAGATCGGTGCCGGCGAGCAGCTGATCGACCCGCGCCGGGACGAGCGTCTCCTGTCCCTTCTGCACCGCGACGAGGCAATCCTCCATCGCGTGCGCGAGCTTCACGGCGAGATCGACCCCGATGATTCGGGCGGCACCCTTGAGCGAGTGCGCTGCGCGCATGAGCGGCTCGATGACCGAGACGTCCGAGGGATCCTCCTCGAGCCGCAGCAGCCCTTCGTCGAGCGTCGCGCCGTGGGTCTCGGCCTCGGCCTTGAAGAGCTCGAAGAGCGAGAAGCCGCCGAGATCGCTCATGGCAGGCTCCTTCGGAGCCCCGCGAGGAGCTTGTCCGAGCCGAGCACCGCGATCCGACCCGGACCTCCGGCCGCCTCGCCCTCGCGGAGATCGACCAGATGCTCGGAGTGGTGGTCCCGCGCTGCGCGGATCGTGACCGGCGGCGACTCGAGCCGGGTCGACTCGATCCGCAGCACACCCAGCACTCGATCGACCTCGACCACCCACTGCTCCGGAATCTCGCCGATCAGCAGCATTCGGCGATCTCGTCCGGAGTCCGGGCCGGTCGAGGTCGTCGCCTTCGGCAACTCGAGCAGCGCGACCAGATCGCCCACCAGCGAGAGCTGTCCGCCGAGGTTCACGATCCCCTTGAGGACGGCGTTGGTCCGGTGCGGCACGCGATGCACCGGCGACGGACCGCTGACCCGACGCACGAGCGAACCGGGAAGCCCGATCCGCTCTCCGCCGCACTCGACGACCAGGATGCTGGTGCGCTCGCACGCATCCTCCTCGAGAACCCGGGCAACCTCGCGGGTCTGCGCGGCGAGCTCCTCGGGCCCGAGCGGGCGCTCGAGCAGTCGTCGGGTGGCGTCCTGCGATGCCTCGCTCATGGCTCCGCCTCCTGCGACGACGCGCGACGCGCCCGTTCGCGATAGCGCTCGGCCGCCTCGTGATCGCCGTCCTGCTCGCTCAGCAGCGCCAACTGCAGGAGCCCGGCCTCGTGAGACGGCATCAGATAGACCAGCCTGCGAAAGCACTCGCGTGCCGAGTCGACCCGCCCCTGCGCCAACCGCACGCTCCCGAGAAGTTCGAGCGCGTCGATGCGCGACTCCGGCTGCTCGGCGAGCGTTGCCGAGATCGACGCCGCATCGTCGAGTCGTCCCTGATCGGCAAGCCGCCGCGCCTCGTCGATGCTCGGAGCCGCCACCTTCGCCACAACCCGGGACGTCGGCGAGGTCGACGCGGCACGATCGATCGGGTCGTGGCGGCGGGACGGCGGACGACGGACCGGCTCGGCGGGCTCGGCCTTCGCGCGTCGACTCGGCATCGGCGGGACCGACACCGTCGGGGCTTCTCGACGGCGCTCGTAGGCGAAGGTCTGTGGAACGCCCACGGTGGCGAAGCCCTCGATCGACCGCGCATCGTGATCGGCATGGCCCACGAGCAGCAGCCCATGCGGGGCGAGCCAGCGGTCGCAACGGCGAAGCATCTCCCGACGAGCGTCGGCCGAGAGATAGATCAGGAAGTTCCGGCAGAGGATCACGTCGTAGCGTCGTCCGTGAGGCGGGTTCCACTGCAGGAGATCGGCGTGCGTGAAGCGGATTCGGCCGAGGATCTCCGCTCGCGCGACGACGCCTCCGTCCCGCTCGTCGAAGCAGGCCCTCGCCCACTCCGGCAACGGCTCCCGAACCGGAAGCGACGCCACCTCGGCGGACTTGGCGATCGCGATCGCACCCGCGCTCGCATCGACCGCGTCGATCTCGATCCGGTCGAGGGGCCAGCCCGCGTGGATCGCGGCGGCGGCGACCGACAGCGGCTCCTGCCCGGTGGCGCAGGGAGCCGACAGCACCGCGAGCGTCGAGCCGGGAGCCTGCTGCCGTCGACGACGAAGCCAGTCGGCGAGGAACTCGAAGCTCGCTCGATAGCGGAAGAACCAGGTCTCCGGCACCGCGACCGCCACGACCAGGGCCTCGAGTTCGACCGGATCGCTGGCGACGCGATCCCGATACGCGGCCGGATCCGTGATCCCGAGCGCCTGCATGCGGCGACGCACGATGAGCCCTCCGGACTCTCCTTCGAGAAGTCGAGGATGAAGCGGCGTGCGTTGCCGGAGAAGCTCGATGAGAAGCGGATCGGTCACGCGACGGGATCCTCGCGGGTGGCCATCCGGGCCGATTCGCCGTCGGACGGTCCGTCGGCCCCGAAAAGCAGTTCCCCCCGCACGCCGGCAAGAAACCGATCGAGGACCACGCGGCGTGCCGTTCGATCGCCGATTCGAACGACCTCCGCCAGATGCGGCGCATCGGCGGACGCGAATCCGCGATGGCCCGCCGCATCGTTGAGATCGATCGAGGCGACTCCTTGAACCGCCGAGACCTGCAGTCCGACCACCCGCCGCGAGCCGCACACGTCGACCGCGATCACCAGTACCCGTGCGCCGAGCCGAGGCGGCGAAGCCGGGACCTCGACCAGTTTCGCGCCGTCCAGAATCGGAATCAGGCGTCCGTGGTAGTCGCCGAGCCCCAGCATCCAGTCGGGGAGGCCCGCCGCTCGATGCAGTGAGACCACCGGCACGACCTCGACGACCTGAGAGGCGTCGATCGTGAACCGCTCCTCACCGACTTCCCAGACGACCGCGAGCATCGGGGGAGACTATCGGCGGAACGC
>JBMSXH010000420.1:0-2703 GCA_049425445.1 Phycisphaerales bacterium
CTCCGGTCGGAACGCGGGCCGAGAGGGCCGCCCGCTCCGACGCGTCGCCCGCCCCGTAGGCGAGTCGGACTGCGCCGGTCGCGCCACCCCAGCCACGGGACCTCGCCAGGGCGGGCGAGGCGATCCTTATAGAGCGGGATAAAGCGGGCATGGATGCGTGGCGTGGTCGGACGAGTCGCCTCGCCGCACCGCCTTCAATTCCGGCGGAGATCAGGTGAGCGAAAACCCGCCCGCGGCGCTGCTCAGGTCGTCGTCGGAGATGTCCATCTCTCCGCCGGGCGGAGCCGGCAGCATGATGTGCACGCAGGGGCTGGTGTTCTCACCCGCCTTCGCCTCGACCCCGTCGGGCAGTTCCAAACCATGCTCCTTGAGCACCGCCTTGGGGTCCGCCATGAAGCGGGCCTTCAGCGCGTGGTCCTTCCAGCACGCGGCGAACAACTGGGCCAAGGCATTCTTCGGATCGGTCATCGGGCGACTCCTGTTGGAGGTGGGTGCCGGTATGGCGCGGCCTGCCTGGCCGCGATCCGGTGCTGACGAGCGCCCGCGGCGGAACGCGGGTCCGCGATCGATGAAACGTCGTCGTGTCGTGTGCAGACTCGCCTCGGGTTCGACTCGATCATCGTGCTGCTCAAGCGTGCGGATCGGACCCTTGGCTCCGGGGTCGATGCTACGGCATCCCTTCAGGTCGGTTCGGCCCATTCCATCCGTCGGCGCACGATCTCGACGTCCGCCCCGTCGACGGGACCGTTGCCGTCGAGGTGCCTCCGCCGCCGGTCCATCGTGCGCCCGACCGGAACCGGTGGCGCGGAGCGCGGTCCGATCGGCCCCGCGGTCTTGCGGACCGAAGGCTCGGCGCACCGGGATATCCTCCCGCCCTCCGCCGTCGAGTCGTGGTCCCGAGCGATCACGGTGAGGGTGCCGTGAAGGAACCTCGACGCCGGTCTCCAACCCGAACTTCCCTCGGCGGCGTCCGATGCATGCCGCGACGTCCACTGCCTTCGTCCCTGTGAACCTCCGATGAACGCATCCGAGCGCACCGAACTCTCCCCGACCGTCGAGACGATCCGCATGGCCGTCGCCAAGCTGCACGCGGTGACGGTGACGCAGGCGGACCTGCACTACGTCGGTTCGATCACCATCGACGAGGACCTCGTCGACGCGGCGGGCATGGTCCCGTTCCAGATGGTGCAGATCACCAATCAGTCGACCGGCGCGTTCTGGCAGACCTACGTGATCGCCGGCGCCCGAGGCAGCGGGATCATCGGCCTGAACGGCGCGCCCGCGCGGCACTTCCTTCCGGGCGACAAGGCCTACATCGTCGCGGAAGGGCAGGTTGCGCCGTCGCGGCTTCGCGAGCATGTGCTCAACGTCGTCTTCGTCGACGATCGAAACCGCATCATGAAGGTCGAGCGGCAGCGCGCCGACGGAGGCGAGCCGCGGTGAGCGAGACGAGGGCGCAGAGGACTTCCGAGGCGGCTGGCGCCGCGGTGCCGCGCGCCACGAAGGATCTCGACTGGTCCGATGCCGCGCTCGTCGCGAGCCTCGAGGCGGAGGCCTACGAAGCGTTTGGCGGCGGTCGGCAGAGTGCGCTGCTGCGCGGCCTGTGGATCTGGGACGACGAGGCGAAGCGGGTTCGCACCCGCGTGCCCGACGAGGACCAGCGGGCGTGGATCGAGGTCGACGCAGGTCGCGTGCACACCGCGATCCTCGTGAACGTCCGGCTCGCGGTGCTCCAGAGCGCCGCCTACGGCTTCGCGGTGCCGGAGACGCTCGACGACGGCCGGTCGCTTTGCGAGTTCACGCTCGTCTTCTCCCGCGAGGAGCACTCGCTCGGCCATTTTCACGCCGCCTGGGACGAAGCGTTCGGCGATCTGCGCAGCGCGGGTTTCGGCGACGGGCTCGCGACCTGCGCGCGTCGACTCCTGCCGCTCTATCGCCGCATGGGTGCGAAGGTCCTCGCCGAGGCGGAGATCGCGGGCGAGCAGCGCTACTTCCTCCACTTCGAGCTGACGCGAACCTCTCGTTGGAATGCGCGGCTCGTCGAGCGCGGCGAGGGCGAGGCTCCCGATCATGCGGTGCCGCACGGCGACCTCGCCACGGCGCTCGCCTTCGCGCGGCGCGAGACGGGCGTCGCGATCGCGAGGGTCCTCCTCGTCATGGAGATCGCCCGCGGCCGGCCCGATCCGGCGGTTGGCCTCGAAGCCCGGCATCGGGGGGCGCGGCATGTGCTCTCGACCGCGCGGCGGGCGCTTCGGGAGGCGAGCGACTCGACGTCGCCTTCGCCTGCGGCGGAGGCGGCGCTTCTGCAACTCGACGACGTCGAGTGCCTGTGGGAGGCGGTTGCGTCCTTCGCGGCGGCCGCCGAGGGCCCCGGGCGGACCGACGAATCGTCGCCGGTGGCGATCGCGATCGAGGCGCTCGAAGCGCTGCTGCTCACGCTGCTCGAGGCCTGGGACGGCGACCGCGAGGCGGCGGCGCTCCTCGTCGAGATGACCCGCGGCGATCGCGGCGAGCAGGTGGCGGAGATGGCGGCACGGCGTCGATCGCAGGGCGAACTCGAAGCGGCCGCGCATCTCGAGCGGATCGCCGGTCCGTGTGCGAACGCCGTCGCGGCCATGGCGAGGATCGCGTCGAGGGAGGCTTCATGAGCGCGCAAGGGTCGATCGAGGAGTTGCCGTTTGCCCGAGGGCTGCCCGTGCTCGG
>JBMSXH010000421.1:0-2691 GCA_049425445.1 Phycisphaerales bacterium
CGCTCACGTTGATGACCTTGATCCCGCGGGACGCCGCGAACACGATCGCCTGCGCGAGATCGAGCGAACTTCCGCCAAGGCCTCGGACGGCCACGATCGGGCTCTCCCACGCCACGCCCGCGATGCCGAGGGCGTTGTTCCCCGTCGCCGCTGCGATGCCCGCCATGCGCGTGCCGTGACCGCCGGCATCTCCAGTCAGCGTGCCGCCGCCGCCCACGATGTCGGAGCCTGGCAGCAGCACCACGCGGCTTCCCTTCGGACCCGCGAGGTCCGGATGCGTCGGATCGACGCCGGTGTCGATGATCGCGAGCGAGATCGTGCCGCGGGCGATCGTCCAGGCCTCCGGCGACCGCATCGACTGCACGCCGATCTGCTGGGGATAGAGCGGATCGTTCGGCACCAGTTCGGTGGTCTCGACGGGAAAGAGCGGCTCGACGATGTCGACGTCGACCACCGTCTTCATCTGCGCGATCACGTTCAGGACGCCCTGCGCGGTGCCGTCGCCCGGGATCGACATCTGGTAGCCCGCGATGGCGGGGACGTAGCCGACGATCTCGCCGCCGAACTCCGCGGCGATCTCCGCGATCCTCGCGTCGGAGGTGCCTTCGACGAACGACACGAACAGCTGATCGGAGTAGATCAGGCCGCCTTCCGGATCAGGCACGATGGCGTCCGGATCCGACGGCGACGTGCCCACCGGGAAGGGCGTCACGAGCAGCGTCAGCGTCCCGCTCACGAGTCCGCCGCCCGCGGCGCCCGCCGCCTCGGAGGCTCGGTAGAACCGGCCGGTCTCATCGGGTTCCGGCGTCACCTCCGAGGTTCCCGCGAAGACGCCGTCGCCCGCCACGAGATCCGGCGTCACGCCATCGTCGCGAAGCTCGGCGACGACGCCGCCGATGGGCTCGCCGCGCGAGTCGGTGCGGCGGAGGTCGAACCGCGCCGGGTAGGTCGTGGTGCCGCTCACCGCGATCGAGAAGATCACCGACGTCGTCCTGCCGCCGTTCACGGCGCCCGGCTCCGCGGAGAGCGGCGACAACGCCGGCACGCCGGGCGCCTCGAGCACCGTCACCGGGACGCTCGTCGTCGCGTCGCCGCCCGGCCACGTGGCGAGTGTCGCGAGCGAGAAGAGCCCTTGGCTCGGTGCCGAGATCAGCGAGTTGAAGACGTAGACGCCGTCGGCGGCGACCGCCAGCGCACCGCCGGGCAGATCGTTGCCGATGACGAGCCCCGCGGGCGAGGCAGTCTGGGAGATGGCGATCAGGAGCGGCTCGGAGAGTCCCGAGACCCGCACCTCGAAGGGAAGCGACGCCTGATCGCCCGCGGTGAACACCACCGAAGTGCTGCCGGGGACCAGCGTGACCTCCAGCGTCGGCTCGGGACATTCGCCCCAGGCACTGAGAAGGATCGACAGGTCAGCGCCATCCGTCGTCCCGCTTCCATTCAGGTCCGTCGGTCCGGGCTGACCCCAGCCGCTCAACAGGATGGCGAGATCCGCGCCATCGACGACGCCGTCGTCGTTGAGGTCGCCGATGCAGCCCTCGCCGAGTCCCATGATCGGCGTGGTCATTCCGGCGAGGAGCCCCGCGGCGACCAGCCATCGCGACCAGGGGTGCGCGGTGCAGGCGGCACCGACCGTCGCGACGAGGGAACGCGATGCCGAGGTTGTAGCCGCGAGACGCTGCATGAACGGGTTCTCCACGAATCACTGGATGGAACGAAGACACCAAGAGGCCGACGCGACGGGGCCAGGCGATGGCCCCTTCGGCCGCCGGACCGGCCCCTGGGCATGGCCCTTCGCGAAGGGCCGCCCACAGAAAGAGCGTCGAAGGGAATGATCCGTGCCAAAGATTCGTCCGAGAATTGTCGGCTTGAACGCTTCGGCCTCAGGTCGAGTCGACGGGCGGCGCGAAGGTTGCGACGGGGGCGGGTGGCGAGCCGCGTTGCCCAAGCCTCCCGGATTCGCCGAACTCACGCGCCGTCATGCGCGTGGACCGGAAGGATCGCCCCTCCCGCGTGTTGCTCCTCCCAACGCCCGGAGTCTCGGGCAGAGGTACATTTCGCCAGTGGCCAAGTCTCCGCGTCAATCGAGGTCGGGCACGCCCCTCGGGCAGGGTCGAACCGCGGGGAGGAAGCCCCGCGACGAGGTGTCGTCCTTGACCTCCCTCGTCGAGCGCAACTACCGAACGCTCCGGGAGATCGCCTCGCGCGAGATCCGGACGCGCCGGGTCTGCCGCTCGATCTCGCCCACGTCGCTGGTTGGCGAGACGATGGTGCGGCTGCTTCGGCAGCGTTCGATCCCCGAGACCGATCCCCATCTTTGCGGTCTCGCCACGATCCTGATGGCGAAGGCGCTCGCCGATCGAGGAAGACGCGGCCGAAGGCTCAAGCGGCGATCGGAGAGGCCGGTGCTGCGCCTCGACGACATGGTCCGCGAGGACCGGCGCCGGAAGCCCGCTGACGAGGAGCGTCGTCAGCGAGAGTTCCGGGTCCGACTGCTCGGCGCGATGAAGGCGCTGGCGGCCGAGCATCCCCGCGAGATGGAGATCGTCTCGCTTCGACTCGTGCTTGCCCTGCCGACGCTGCGGGTCGCGGCGATGGTCGGTGTCTCCGAGCGAACCGTCTATCGAAAGCTCGACGCGGGCCTGCAGTTGATCAAGCAACATCTCGAACGGGCGTCCGAGTGAGCGATGC
>JBMSXH010000422.1:0-2683 GCA_049425445.1 Phycisphaerales bacterium
GGCTCGCGCTGCTCGACGCCGAGCCGATCGACGATTCGACCCGGAGCTTCGTGATCGAGATCCTCGGTCGGACCCGGGAAGGCGACTCGCCGAGCATCGCGCGATCGTCCTCGCCCCCGGAGATCCACGCCCGCTACCGCCTGCTCGCCCGCGTCGGCGAAGGCGGATTCGGCGAGGTGTTTCTCGGCCGATCGATGCGGCCGCCCAAGCGCCTCGCGGCGGTGAAGGTCCTCCGCAGCGGTCTCGACGGGCCGCGCATCCTCCGCCGCTTCGAAGGCGAGCAGCAGGCGCTGGCGCGACTGTCGCATCCGTCGATCGCCGGCATCTTCGAGTCGGGCACGACCGACGACGGTCGTCCCTTCTTCGCCATGCCCTACGTGCGCGGCCAGTCGATCGTCCAGCACTGCGATGCGGCGCGGCTCGGTGTGCCGGATCGGCTCGAACTCTTCCGCAGGGTGGTCGATGCGGTGGCCCACGCCCATCGCCGCGGCGTGCTGCATCGCGATCTCAAGCCCGCCAACATCCTCATCGACTCTTCCGACTCCCGTGCACAGCCGGTCGTCATCGACTTCGGCATCGCGAAGAGCCTCGACGAGCCCCTCACGGAACGAACCGTCACGACCGAGGCGGGCCGTGCGATCGGCACGCCGGAGTACATGAGCCCGGAACAGGCCGACGGCCTGCCGGAGGCCGCCGACGTCCGCAGCGACGTCTATGCCCTGGGCGTCATTCTCTATGAACTGCTGTGCGGCGAGCTTCCGATCGACCGCGAGACGTTGCGCCGCGGCGGCACGAGCCGGATCGGCGAGACGATCCGTTCGACGACGGTGCCTCCGCCGAGCCGCCGAGTCGAACTCGACCGCCGCCCCCCCGAGGACTCGCGATGGATCCGCCGCGGCGAGTCGTCGGCGGGTTCCCTCGCCGCGGCGCTTCGCGGCAACCTCGATGCGGTGTGCCTGAAGTGTCTCGCCAAGGCCCAGACCGATCGGTACGCCAACGCGGACGCACTGCTCTCGGATCTCGATCGCGCGATCGCCGGGGAGCCGGTGCTCGCGCGGCGCCATTCGTGGCGGGACACGCTTCGCAGCACGGTTCGCCGGCATCGCACCGCCGTCGCCGTCGGCGGAACCGCGGTGCTCGCGCTCGCGATCGGTCTCGCGGGCACCGTCGCGTTCGCCGTGCAGGCCACGCGCGAATCCGAGGCGAGGCGCATCGAGGCCACGCGCGCCAAGGCCTTCGCCGCCTTCCTCGGCGGGATCTTCTCGGGGCTCGACCCGGAGCAGGCCAAGGGAAGCGACCTGACGCTTCTCCGCATGCTGCTCGACGACGCCTCGGAGGATCTCGAGCGGAAGGAACGCGATCCCGAGCTCGCCCTGAGCGATCAGCTCGCCGCCGAGCTCCATCTCACCCTCGGCATCGCGTATCTGCGCCTGCAGACGCTCGATCGGTCCGAGGCGCATCTCCTGCAGGCGATCGAAGGGCTCGAGGCGCGAACCGCGCCCGGCATGGCTCCGGAGCCGGAGCTGGTCGAGGCCCTCACGGAACTCGTCGGCCTGCGGATGACCCAGTACCGCAACGACGAGTGCATCGAGGCGGCCAACCGGCTGCTCGAGGTCCTCGGGTGGCCCGAGGATCGCGAGGTCATCGCCGATCCGACCGCGATCCGCATGCTCGCAAGCCTCGGCAAGATCAACGCCGGCTTCGAGGGCGATCGCCTGGTGATCGCCAACGACTCCGACGCCGGTCTCGAGCTCTCGCGCGAGCTCGCCGCGATCGCCCGCGAGCGTTACGCCGACGACGACGCCGTTCGTCTTCGCGTCCTGCAGCAGCACGGCCGAGTGCTCGACAACAGCGGGCGCAAGGGCGAGAGCATCGCGATGCTCGAGGACGTGCTCGAGCAGAGCGAACGCGTGCACGGGCGCCGGCATCCGGCCACCCTGCAGACGGTGCTCTATCTGACCGTGGCGTACACCTCGGGCGATCCCCGCGCCAACATCCTGATCGACGACTGGATGCCCGACTTCGAGGCGACCTATCGCCCGGGCCATCCCATGATCGCGAACCTCCGCCTCAACTACGCGGCCGGGCTGCAGAAGCAGGGCCGGCACGAGGAGGCACGCGAGCATCTCGTCGCGTCGCGACAGCTCTTCACCGAGGCGTTCGGCGAGGAGCACGCCATGACGATCTGGGTGGAGAACACCCTGCTCTACACGCTCGAGGCGCTCGCGCTCGTCGAGGAGGCGGAGGCGATCCTCGTCGATCGCATGGACCGCTGGTCCGATCGCGACCTCACCGACGAGAAGCGCCAGGAGTTGGAGTGGTGGCCGGAGTGGTTCGCAGGCTGGGCCGGGCGTCCGCTGCGGTAGGCGTCGCCCCCACCACCGGGCTCGGCCGCGTCGACGGGGTTCGCCGTCGCGGGGGAATGGGTCACAGGGCTTCACGGAGTCCACGACGACGCGCCTCGGCACGAGGGTCGGCAGCCATTCCGGATTCCGATCGCCGAGCGCGCGGCCTCGTTCGGCGAGTTGGAGATCGCACCGACCGGGAACGCCGTCGCGGGGGCGGCTACCCTTCGCGGCTCGCTCCTCGCTCCCGGATCCGCCGATGTCCACTCCCGCCGCGGGCCTCCCGCGACGCACCTTCGCGATCATCTCCCACCCCGACGCGGGCAAGACCACGCTGA
>JBMSXH010000423.1:0-2683 GCA_049425445.1 Phycisphaerales bacterium
CGCTCTTCGATCGTCAGGACGAGGCGTACCGCGAGTCGGTCCTGCCGAAGTCGGTGCGGGTGAAGGTCAGCGTCGAGGAGGCGTCGACCCTCGGCTGGCATCGCTACGTCGGCGACGGCGGGGCGGTGATCGGCATGCACACCTTCGGTGCGAGTGCGCCCATCAAGGACCTCATGCACAAGTTCGGCTTCGAGCCCCACGCGATCGCCGAGACCGCCCGCAAGCTCCTCTGAGTCTCTCCTCGACGCCTCGCTCTCCGACCAACCGCAGGATCCGCCGCCCATGAAGATCGTGATGGCCTCCGACCATGCCGGGTTCGACCTCAAGCAGACCCTTCTCGAGACGGTGAAGGGGCTCGGGCACGAGGTGATCGACGTCGGGACGAACTCGACGGATCCGGTCGACTATCCCGACTACGCGGCGAAGCTCGCGGCGGAGATCCTGGCCGGGCGGGCGGAGCGAGGCATTCTCCTGTGCGGGAGCGGCATCGGCGCGAGCATCGCGGCCAACAAGATCCCCGGCATCAGGGCCGGCAACTGCGAGGACCACTACTCGGCCCATCAGGGCGTGGAGCACGACGACATGAACGTGATCGTGCTCGGCGGCCGGATCATCGGTCCGATGCCGGCGATCGAGATGTGCGAGGCGTTTCTGGCCGCGAAGTTCACCGGCGAGTCGCGTCATGTGCGGCGACTCGCGAAGGTCCACGCGATCGAGCAGGACCCGCTCGGCTTCGTGAAGACCGTCGGCTGAGTCTCGCCGGCGGTTCCGGTCCGTCGTCGGTCGCGCAACGGAAAGGCCCGAGCCTTGCGGCTCGGGCCTTGTCGTTTCACCGCGAATTCAGTTCGACCGTCAGTCCGCGACCTCGATCAGCTCGACATCGAAGACGAGCGTGGCATTCGGCGGAATCACCGGAGGACGGCCGCGCGGACCGTAGGCGATGTCCGCAGGAATGATCAGCTTGCGCTTGCCGCCGACGTTCATCGAGCCGACGCCTTCGGTCCAGCCTCGGATCACCTGGCCGAGCCCGAAGCTGGTGGGCTCGCCGCGATCGACGCTCGAATCGAACTTGGTGCCATCGAGGAGGTAGCCCGTGTAGTGGACGGTCACGCGGCTCTGCGGACCGGCGGGCATCACGCCTTCGCCCTGCTCGATCTCGATCCACTTGAGGCCGGAGTCGCTCTCCATCACCTCGCCGGAGGCCATGACGCCAGGGAATCGTCCGCGGGTCGCTTCCGAAAGCAGGGAACCGTCGGTGGCGCTCATGACGAGCGTGTGCACGACGTGGTCGTGGTAGAGGGTCACGCTGAGGGTCGGCGGCTCCGCCGAGGGATCGAGCGAGATCCGCTCGACGACGCCAGGCACCTTCGAGGTGGCGAGCCGGATGCCCTCGGCGAGGGTCATCTTGGCGCCGCTGCAGGTTCCGCTCGCACCATCGACCATCACGCGGCGGAGCATGCCTCCTGCGGCGACCATGACTTCGTAGTTCACGACCTCGCCGAAGACCGAGGCGGTCGCGGACACCGCGGCGCCGCCCGCGAACTTCTCCGCAGCGGCGATCGCCTGGTTCATGGTGACGCGGGCGGCGGTCAGGGCCTGCTCGACCTCTGCGGGCTCGGGCGGCAGAGTCGAGAAGTCCGGGGGAGACGCGATGGCGCCCAGGAGCGAGATCGCGGCGAGGGAGGCTGGATCGATCACGGTTGTTCTCCGAGTAGGGGCTGCGGCCGGGAGAGATTCATGGCGGGGCGCGCACGGCGGAATCACCCTCCACACTGCACGGCTTCGGGCGGGAGATCCTATAGAGGATGCGGATCCCGGTTTGGGACCCAGCCAGGACGGGCGGGCTGACTCGCGCGCGGGCGGGGTTGGACGTGTGGGCGTTCCGCACGCGTCGCCCACCCCCGCCCTTGGTCCCCAGGCTATCGATCGAGCCGATGGGCTCACGGTGCTGGCCTTCCTGCGATTCGACCGAGGGCGCGTAGCATGGAAGGCATGAACGCCTTGCCACGCCGCCGCGATCGTCGAAGGCTGGACACCCATGCTTCGCTCGCGACCCTGGTCGTCGTCGCAGTGCTCGGCGGATGCACCGAGTACGAGGACGACCCCACTCGCGAGGAGCCGGCGAGCCAGTCGGCCGGGACGCCGGCGTACTCCGATCCCACGCCGGGATCGACGAGCGCTCGCACCACCCGGCAGGCCTACGACCGCCTCGAGCAACGCATCAACGACTACCAGCAGAAGGTGATCGAGGAAGCCGACAAGTAGCCGCGGGCGCGGGCCGGTCGTCAGGTCGTTCGCCGAGAGGCGATGGCGCCGAAGCTCCCCCCGACGCCTCCGTTCTCGAGCGGCCGCCACCCCGACCTCCGGGGCTGGTGAATCCGTAGCGAGCGATTCGTCGATTCGACGGGGTGATCCGCAGCGGCGGCGCTTCGCGAGTGGCGTTGCGCCGGTTCGGATCGCTGGCCTGTCCCGTGGGTGGGCCGAGTCGTTTCGAGATCGCCGCTTCGTCCCCTCCTCGAGAACTCGATGATCGCCTCCTCCTGCTGCTGCGATGACCTTTCCGCCGAGGTTTCGACGCCGGCGGCGCTCGAGGCCGGCTCCGCCGAGAGACCGTTCGACCTTGAACGAGTCGAACGGGCCGTCCGCGAGATCCTCATCGCGATCGGCGAAGATCCGGACCGGG
>JBMSXH010000424.1:0-2676 GCA_049425445.1 Phycisphaerales bacterium
TATTCAGGGAGGGGTCCCGGGGCGAGGTGCCGGCTTCGTGACGATGGTTCTGCGGGATGGGGACAGGACGGTCTCCTCGCCGGAATCGGCAGGCCTCGAGGCGAACTCGCCGCTGAAGATCCGCTCAGTCTCGATCGGCGCCGCCCGAGCCGCGAGAGCCGCTCTGCTTCGCCAACACCGTGGCGATCAGCACGATCGCCGCGGATGGCACGATCACCGCCAGGCAACAGAGTCCCGGCATGCCGATGTTCTCGATGAAGGCCGCGGAGTTCAATGGTGATGTTCCTGGGTCATGTGACGGCGACGTCGGAGAGAAGCGGCTGCTCGAACGCCGCCGCGGCGGCAAGCCGTTGCCTTGGGTCAGATGCATCACGGTCCGGCAGCGCGGATGTTCAGCGAGGCCCGGATCTGCCGCAGCGCCGCTTCCCGATCGGCTTCTTCGTCGAACGCAAGTTCAACCCTCCGACCGCTGCCGAAATGAACGACGAGGATCGGCAGCTGTCCCGACGGCGCCAGCGGCGAGGGCCTGAGGATCGACTCGACCCGATCGAGGTTGAGCCAGGTCCTGCCTCCCGCGATGTCGACCTGAAGCCACGTACTGACGTCTCGCGAGGCGGACGGGCCTCGCCGATCGAGGGAATCGGATCGCGGGGGCTTGGGTGCCGTCTCGTCGAGCGCGACCCCGCCGGATGCCACCTCGCCGGACGCGATCGTGACCGGCGAGTCTCGGCCGTCGGCGGACGATGGTCGTGAAGTTCCCGACGACGAGCAGGCCGCGAGCATGGAGGCGAGCCCGATGCCGAGGGCCGTCCGTACCGGCGACGCTGTTCGCCTGTTGCAGCCTTCAGTGCCTTGAGTGATGGCTCGTGTGGTCCGGTCGCCGTCGTTGCTCATGAAGCGGCACTCCTTCGCGGCGATGGCCTTGCAGCGGGACGGGTCCGACTCGCTTTCACGAACCAGTCCGTCTCGGTCAGCCACCCGCCCGTGAACGGCGTGCCGATGCCACGCAGCAGCAGCACGAACTTGGTTGCGCCGTCCATGATCGCGACGCGCCGAGAGAGGACGTCCTCGTGCGAGATGGCGACCTCGCTGCACGCGATCCCCCAGATCGCAAGCAGCGCCGCGAGCCGGACCGAGACGCCCTCCGCGCTGCCGCGGTCGAGGTCCGTCCACGCGCCTCCGACCAGCGCCGCCACCGCCGAAAGGAGGGCGATGGCGAGGTAGCCTCGAAGCGAGTGACGCGGCGAGGCCAGGCAGCCGGCGACGAAGAGCACGATGGCGGCCGCAGCGATCGACGGCCATCCAAGCGGATCGTTCCCCGACCAGGATCCCGCCGCAAACGCTCCGATAGCGCTCGGCACGACCAGGACCATCCACCATCGCAGCCATCCTTCGAGCAGGCCTGCGGCGGCGAGCAGGCCCGCGAAGATCGCGGCGGATGGAAGCCAGGCCAGCCACTCCGGTCGAAGGACCGGCGGCGAGTCCGCCGTGGATGGAAGCAGCAGCGATGCTGCGAGGCAGGCAAGCAGCATCGATGCGGAGGGCATCATCCAATCGAGACCGAGCAGGCGGCAGCTCGCCGACTGCAGGATCGTCGCCATCGAGAGCACAAGCGCGACATTCGGCACGACGCCGACCAGCATCTCCTGCCACTCGACGAGGCCGCCCGAGGGTGCGAGGAAGCTCGCCGTCGCCCACGGCGCCGCCTGAAGCAGGACCGCCGCGGCGATCGCCACCACGGCGGCGCCGGCGAATCCGGCGGCCGCGCTTCGGCGCAAGAACGTGAGCAGCAGGCTCAGGGCCGCCGTCGTCGCCGCCAGTTGCAGGAGCGCCGAGATCATCGGCGGCCCGATCGTGCGCATGGCGCCGGACTCGGGCAAGCGAGCGAGGAAGGAACCGTCGAGCACGCCGACGATCCGCAGGGCGAGCCAGGTCGCGAGCAGCACCAGGCTCGGCGCGAGGAGGGTCCAGATCAGAAGCAGCAGCCGACGGGCCTCCGGCTTCGCGTTCGAGCAGACCTCGTCGGCCGCATCCACGAGGGAGGTCGAGTGCTGGCGATGCGTGAGCAGGAACCGCCTCATCGCGTTCTCGATCGCCAGCCATCGCTCCTCGCGGCGAAGCTCGCCGACCTCCTGGCGCAGCGCTTGAAGGCTGGTGTCTCGCTCATCGACCCGCGCCTGCAGCGTCTCGAGGCGCGGATGATCCGGCACGATCTGCCGGAGTCGCTCGAGATCGGGGCCGAGTCGCGAGGGGCTCGTCGACTGAAGGCGATCGGAAACCGCCGTGAACGCGGCGTCGAACTCGGCGAGCTTGGCGGCGACGGTCTCTCGCCATGGCTCGAGTCGACGCAGCGGACGACCCGCTCGCTCGCAACCTTCGATCAGCGTGTGGAGTCTCCACCAGCGGGCTTCCTTCGCCAATGTTGCTGGATCTTCCTCCGAGGCGCTCTCGCGTGCAGGCTCGACCCTCGCGGTCGGCACCGACTCGCGCGTGCTGCGGCCGCCAAGCCAACTTCGTCCCCGACCAGTGAGATGCGCTGCGTAGCCAGAGACGAGCCGGCCTAGGCCGATCCCGCGGCGGCTGCTGCCGCCCGGCGCGCCGCCTTGTCGGTCGATCAGCCGGGTCGTCCGGTCCGCCAGCGTCTCGAGGTGCGTCTCGAAGATGGGGAACGCGTCG
>JBMSXH010000425.1:0-2675 GCA_049425445.1 Phycisphaerales bacterium
TGAGCGGCACCGGCATGACGGTGATCGATTCGGGCGCCAGCGGTCAGTCGATCGGACTGGCCGACTCGGCCGGCAGCAACGCCGAGTTCGGCGAGGTGACCCGCGGCGACTCGAGCGCCCTTCTCGATCTGACCCGCGAGAGCGAGGAGACTTCGCTCGGTGCGGAACTGCTCGAGGAGGTCTATTCGAGCGAGGACAACGTCGAGATTCCGGCGGCGAGCAGCGGCCTGTTCGAGCCCGTCGAGGGTGAGAGCGGCGGGCCGGCAATGGTCGGTTCGCGGGGCGGGGTCGAGCCTGCGTTCACCCCGATGCTCGCGGCAGCCTCGATCGAGTCGGTCGAGCCGGGATGGTCGGGCCTCTCCGCCGGCCTCATGATCGGCACGTTCCTCGCCGTCGCGGCGATGGGAGTCGTTGCGGCGACGGGAGCCATCGGAGGATCCTCGGGACTCGCCGCGGCGTTCACCGCGAACCTCTGGGCTTGGGTCGGCGGGATCGTCGGCGTCGTCCTGGTGTGCGGCGTCGCGGGCTTCTTCATCGGCCGGGCGATCGACTGATCGTCGCGTCTCGGCCACGCAGGCGACTGGACGGTCTCGATGCGAGGCTTGGACGCCTTGGACTCCAGGTGGAGACCCGGTCCCATCGATTTCCGCGCGAGACTCGAGCCAGTCGGTCGGGCGACGTGTCCGCCTCCAGGCTCTCTTCGCCGCGAACGGTCTCGTTCCCGCAGGCGTCGCCAGTTGGGGAGGCCGCCGACGATGCGATCGCACGCCTCGGTCTCCTCGCCGTCCACGCCCCTCGCAGCCGCCTTCTCGAGTCGCGCGGATCGACTGCCTCGAGCCGAGATCCTGAACTGAAATGCTCTTGACTCCCTACGGCATTCGAGAGTGGTCCCTCGCGTCGATCCTGGCCATCGCGATCGGCGTGGCGTCGGCCTTCGCGGGCTGGTGGCCGCTCACGGCCGTCGCGGCGCTGGCGCTCTTCGCGGTGATCTGGTTCTTCCGCGATCCGCCCGGACGACGGCCGGCCGATGGCGATCCGCTGTCGATGGTCAGTCCGGCCGACGGAGTGGTCAGCGCCCTCTTCCGCGACGAGCGACATGAGGCCGTCGGCGGACCCGCGGTGGTGGTTCGGATCTTTCTCAGCGTGCTCGATGTCCACGTGAATCGATCGCCGGCCGATGTGGAGGTCGTTCGGCTCGAGCATCGTCCCGGGCGCTACCTCGATGCCCGCACCGAGGCCTCGGCCACCTTGAACGAGTCGAATCTGATCGTGCTCAAGCTCGCCGATGGACGTCCGATCGGCGTGAAGCAGATCTCCGGCGCGATTGCGCGACGCATCGTCTGCCCGCTTTCGCCCGGGAGAAGGCTCGTCCGCGGCGAGCGTTTCGGGATGATCAAGGTGGGATCGACGACCGAACTGATCCTGCCCGATCCGGATCGGGTCGAGACTCTGGTCAAGGTCGGCGATCGGGTTGTCGGAGGAGTCACGATCCTGGCGAGGATCGCGCCCGCCTGACCGCGCCGATCGTCACGCCGCCTCGTTCCAGTCGCCTTCGTCGCAGCCCTCGCCCGCCTCTTCGGGCCACTGCGGCTTCGCGCGGTGGTTGATCCGCACGACCGAGGCCATCTGCTCGGCCAGGATCTCTCGGAGCAGATCGAAGGTCCCGGCGGTCTCCTCCGCGAACGGCTCCGATCGATCCCTGAAGAGCACCGCGACGGCGAGCGGCTCGTCGTTGCGGCGGCACGCGAACGCGACGATCTCCTGATCCGCGAGCGGCTCGGCCTCCGGCCCGACGGAGTCGACGAAGTCCGCGACATCGCCGAACCGGAGAATGCCGGTCTGCTCGGCGACGTTCGGGCAGACCTGCTGCGCGATGCGCTCGAGGGCGGCGGTGATCGATCCGCGAGGGATGCGGTAGTTGACGTACGCCCCGAGCGTCCAGCGCCCCTCGCCGTTGTCGAGAAAGACTGCGGCGTTGGTGGGGCCGCACTTCGACAGCAGGTACTCCATCGAGGTGCGAAGCAGTCCCTCGACCTCCAGCTCCTGTCGGACGAGGGTGCGGAACTCGCTCGCCATGGCCGCCTCCTTGACCTGCCGCTGCGTCTCCGCGCGAGCGAGATCGAGGTCGTGCTTCGCCTCGTCGGCGGCGCGGCCGGCCTCGTGGCGGGCCTGGTTCAGGCGGCGGCACACGTGCCGCCAGCGGTTGAGGCGGTCGGCTGATCGGCGAAGGTGCTCGTGCTTGCGAAGGAGTTCCGCAGCGCGGCCGAGGAGCTCCTCCTCCCGCAGCGGAAGCGAGACGATGTCCTCGAACCCGATCCGCATGGCGGCGACGGTCTCGGCGACCGAGGCCGACTGCGTGAGCCAGATCGCGGCGCCGGCGGCGTCGCGGGCTCGCAGTTCCTGGACGAGTTCCGCCCGCAGCGACGTGGGGAACGCATCGTCGACGACGAGCAGGTCCCACGGCTGCTCGCGAAGGCTCGCGAGGGCTCGACGCGGATCGGTGCGGGTCTCGCACTCGATGCCGAGCTTGGAGAGCTGGCGACGGATCGACGCGGCGAGCGCCGGCCGGCCGCACACCGCGAGGGCTCGGGTCGGCATGGCGACGATGTCGTCGGATTGGAAGGTCGTGGCGTCGGTTGCGGGTCGCTCGTTCATGGGCTCCACCTCCATCCGGT
>JBMSXH010000426.1:0-2665 GCA_049425445.1 Phycisphaerales bacterium
GACGCGTCGTTCCCGAGGTGCTCCTCGGGGGCGACCACGCCGCGATCGCGCAGTGGCGCGACTCGCAGCGGCTTGAACGCACCACCCGCCGCCGCCCCGACCTGCTCGGAGCGACCGGCTGATCCCGTCGCCGCTGCCCGAAGGCGCGGCGTCCTGCACCGATTCCCAACCGTCCTCCATCCGTTTCGAGAGCCGACCATGAGCGTGACCAACCGAGCCCTGACCGTCGAGAGCGTCGTCGCCGACCAGCTCAAGCCCGCAGGCACCTTCCCCCGCTTCACGATCGGCGACACGATCGACGTGCACTACCGGATCATCGAAGGCGACAAGGAGCGCGTTCAGGTGTTCCAGGGCGTCTTCATCGCGGAGCGCGGCCGCGGGGTCAATCACATGATCACGGTCCGCCGCATCGTCGCGAACGAGGGCGTCGAGCGCGTCTTCCCGCTGCACAGCCCCCGCATCGCGAAGATCGAGGTGGTTCGCCACGGCGACGCTCGCCGTGCGAAGCTCTTCTACCTCCGCGACCGCGTCGGCAAGAGCCGCCGCCTCCGCGACCAGCGACGCGGCCTCAAGCACGTCTCGTCGGCGACCGCCGCCGAGACCGCCGCGAGCGAGTCGAGCGAGTGACCGAGCCGGGCGTTCCCATCCGGGTCCGCCTCGCGAAGTCGTTCACCTTCGAGGCGGCCCACTGGCTGCCGACCTTTCCCGATGGGCACAAGTGCCGTCGGCTGCATGGTCACTCGTTCAAGGTCGAGGTGATCGTGGACGGCCTCGTGGAGCCCGCGAAGGGCTACCTGATCGACTACGGCGATCTGAAGCGGCTCGTGAATCCGGTGATCGACGAACTCGACCACCGTTGCCTCAACGAGATCGCGGGGCTGGAGAACCCCACCAGCGAACTGGTCGCCGCGTGGATCTGGCGGCGGCTGCATGGCGTCGTCCCGGACCTCGCGGAGATCGTGGTGCACGAGACCTGCACCGCCCGGTGCGAGTATCGCGGCGGGTGAACCGCGTCATCCCGCCAGGAACGAGGTCGCCTCAGGCTCCGTCGCGGGATCGAGCAGGACGAGCAGCCCCGCCGGAATCGACGTCGCGAAACGACCGCAGACCGACCAGGGCAGCACCCCCTGTCCGAGCGGCCTCGGAACCGGCAAGCCGTCTGCGTCGGGCGATGGCGAGAGATCCTCGAGCACCAGCACATCGCGCTCCGGATCGAGCCGAGGCACCAGCATCTCGAAGGTCCTGACGAGGAGGTCCTCGGCGGTTCGAAGCATCGACGGCGCGACCAGATCGGCCGGGGCGAGGGCGATTCCGAATCGTTCGCCGCGGTGCCGTCGGAGGAAGTCGGCGGCCCCGGCGACATCGCTCAGCACCTGACGAGCATGCGGCCGCAGGAGCAGCGAGCGTCCGGAGTCCACGAGCGGCCCGACGAGCCGATCGCAGACCTCCTCGAGCGCTCGCCGGCCCGTGGGCATCCAGTTGCGGAGATCCTCGGCGAAGGGATCACCGCCCTCCGCCAGCGAGCCGCTGCGGGCGATGACCCGTCGAGTCGGCCACGACGAGACCGAAGGCATCGCCTCCGCGAGGAGGTTTCCGTGCCAGCAGGCGACCTCGACGTCGCTGCCCGGGTCTCGGGAGATGGTCGCCGTCGACCATGCCTCGCCACGTCGCGGTGGCTGCATCCATGCGGTTCGCATCGGGGCATTCTGACACCGTGCTCGCCGATTCGCGCGGTGCCGTCACGGGTCGTCGACATCTCGTCGATGGAATCCTTCGGTGAAGCGCCGCGAGGGGAATCCCCCGCTAGGATCCGAGAACTTCGTGGAGAAGGTGTGGATTCCGCGATGTCGCGGAAGGCATTGGATGGCGGATGGAGCCGCCGGAGGCACGGATGATCGCAGCCGCGAGCCCGCTCGACGCCAAGGTCCTGGTCCTCAACCGCGTCTACGCGGTGATCCGAGTCGTCGACGCCCGCCGCGCGTTCTCGCTGCTCTCGAAGCAGGTCGCCGAGGTGATCGCGTTCGAGAACGGCGCCTACCGCAACTACGACTTCGAGACCTGGGCCGATCTCGGCACGCTGCAGCAGCAGTTCGAGGCCGAGGAGCACGACTGGGTCCGCACCACCCGCGTGGTGATCGCGGTGCCGAAGATCATCCGGGTGCTCGGCTACGACCGTCTTCCGCAGGAGGGCGTGAAGCTCAATCGCCGCAACATCTATGCGCGCGACGGCAATCGCTGCCAATACTGCGGCCGCTCGTTCTCGACGCGCGAACTCACCCTCGACCACGTCGTGCCGCGGGTCCAGGGCGGCGAGAACAGCTGGACGAATCTGGTCTGCGCCTGCGTGAAGTGCAACGCCCGCAAGGGTGGCCGCACGCCGGGGCAGGCGGGCATGAAGCTGACGCGAGCACCGCGACAGCCGCGGCGGAATCCCGCGATCACGCTGCGCCTCGGCAGTCCGAAGTACCAGTCGTGGAAGGCCTTCCTCGACGAGGCGTACTGGACGGTCGAACTGACCTGACCCCGTCGGCAAGCACGGATCGCGGCGCGAAACGCTTCCTCGCTCAGCCGAGCGGCACGTCGCCGGGAACCACGATCGGCGGCTCCTCGATCGCCGGAGGCGCCGGCGGCGCTTCGCTCGGAACCACCGCTTCGTCCTCGGGGT
>JBMSXH010000427.1:0-2663 GCA_049425445.1 Phycisphaerales bacterium
TAACCGCATCGGCGGCGAGGTGCAAGTCGTGACGGGGTCGGCCGGCGGCGCCGCCTCGAGCGGCGCGTCGACGGCGCGGCCCGAATCGCAGGCGACGATGCCGATCGATTCAAGGCACCGGATCGTCGCCGTGGCCGCCCCAGGGATGGCAGCGGGCGACCCGCCGCAGCGTGAGCCATCCGCCGCGGAAGGCGCCGTGGCGTTCGACCGCCTCGAGTCCGTAGTGCGAACAGCTCGGTGCGAAGCGGCAATGGCCGCCGAGCACGTGGCCGAGCGACTTCTGATACCCCCGGATCGCAAGCATCAGGAACCACGCGGCGGGAGAGCGTCGCCTTCGCGAGGCTCGCGCGGCTCCGCCGTCCGAGGTGGAGGTTCGGTCGAGTCGTTCGGGCGTTCGCGGCGCCATCGGCGATCGAGTTCCTCCGCGGCCCGCCGAAGCAGCCGTCGATAGTCGTCGACCGCGATCAACACGTGCGGGTGCGCGACGACGAGCAGATCGTATCCGGCGGGAAGTTCCTGCCGGATCGTGCGAAACGCCTCGCGGATCAGGCGCTTCAGCCGATGCCGCGCCACCGAGTTGCCGCAGCGACGCGAGACCGAGAGGCCCAGGCGCGTGTCTCCCAACGCCGACAGGTCCGAGTTCGGGCGTCCGTAGACGAGCAGCGGTCCGACCCGGGTCCGCACACGGCCCTCGAAGGCGCGGCTGAACGCCCCATCGCCCCGCATTCGGAAGCGACGCCCGAACCGGAAGGCGCGAGGCTCGCGATCGTCGCCGGCGGCCATGCTTGGTCAGTCCTGCTCGAGCTGCACGTTGTAGTGGCGCAGCAGGCGCGTGCGGGTGAGCATGCCGATCACGCGTCCGTGCTCGTCGAGCACGGGAAGGCTCTCGACGTCGGCGCGTCCGAAGCGGTCGACCGCCCGGTCGAGGGTGTCGTCGGGCTGCAGGGTCGGCAGGTCGGCCCGCATGATCTCGCCGACCTGAAGCAGCGGGATCGACTCGCGGTAGACGAGCGCGTCGCGCAGCGTGCCTCCCGCGACGAGTCCGAGATAGCGCTCGCCGTCGCCGACCACCGCGAAGTCGCTCACCGGGAACCGCTCGGCGAGATCGAGCAGTCGCTGGCTGTCGTCGCCGGGCGTGACGAGCACCGGCGGAAGCAGCGGCAATTCGCCGACGGTGTGCCGTCGAAGCAGCGTCAGATCGCTCATGCGCCCGACGCGGATGCCGGCCGCGGCGAGTTCGGCGGTGTAGAGACTCTCGCCCGCAAGCCGCTTCGCGAGGCTGGTGGCGATGGCGGCGGTGAGCATGAGCGGCAGGATGAAGTCGTACTGCCGGGTGAGCTCGTAGACGAGCAGCACCGCGGTCATCGGTGCGTGCGTGGTCGCGGCGACCATGGCCGCCATGCCGACGAGCGCGTAGAGCGCGGGGCTCGCGTCGGGAAAGAACCCGGTCTCCCTCGCCACCACGCCGAAGAGTCCGCCGATCGCCGCGCCGAGCACGAGCGCCGGCGCGAAGAACCCGCCCGAGCCGCCCGACCCGAGCGTGATCGAGGTCGCGAGCAGCTTGAGGACGAGCCATCCTCCGAGGATCAGCGAGACCGCCTCGCCGCCTTCGAGATAGAAGGTCGGGTCGAGCATCCGACGGATCGCGGGATACCCCGTGCCGAAGAAGGGAGGAAGTCCGCCGGGCGTGTTCCTCGGCGTCGAGACCAGCCACCAGAACACCACGCCGATCACCCCGAGCAGCAGGCCTCCGACCGCGGGACGAAGCGGACGAGGCATGCGAGTGCGTTCGAACGCGCGACCGAAGAGGCGCTCCGCGAACATCAGCCATCGCAGCACACCGACCGCCGCGATGCCGCAGACGACGCCGAGCACAAGGAAGACCGGCACCTGTGCGACGGTGAACTTGCCGGCGCTCGAGCCGAAGAACTCCGGTCCGACGCCGAAGAGGGGCTCGTTCGTGCCGAGAATGGTCTGCACCGTGGCGGCCGCGACGACGGCGGAGACCACGATCGGCGTGAAGGCCCGCAGCGAGAAGTCGCGAAGGAGGACCTCGAGCACGAAGAAGATGCCCGCGATCGGCGCGTTGAACACCGCGGCGAGACCCGCCGCGGCTCCGCAGCCGAGCAGCGAGGTCATCGAGGCCGCGTCGGACTTCGTCAGGCGACCGGCGTTCGAACCGACCACCGAGCCGATCGCGACGATGGGGCCTTCGGGACCGGCGCTGCCGCCGAATCCGATCGTCAGCGTCGATCCCAGCCACTGCCGAATGCCGAGGCGCGGCGGCAGCTTCGCTCCCTCGCGGTGGATTCCGAAGAGGACCTGCGTGACGCCGTGCCCGGTCGTCCGGAGCGGAAGCCCCCAGGCGAGGAGCCCGGTGAGCAGGCCGCCGACGGCCGGGGCGAAGAGGAGCAGCGCGAGACCTGCCAAGGGAAGCGATCCCTGCACCTCCTCACCGAGCAACTCTTCCATCCACTCGATCGGATAGATGAAGCCCAATGCGGCGAGGCCCATCAGCACGCCGAGCACCGTGGCCGTGATGAGGGGGACCGCCGGACTGCGAAGGCCCAGCCGGTCCGCGAGCGTGGCCGAACTCGCCTGGGAGGCGGGGGACAGCGGCAGCGGCGGACTGCTGGGCGGGGTGGGGTCGCGGGGGGCGGTCA
>JBMSXH010000428.1:0-2660 GCA_049425445.1 Phycisphaerales bacterium
TCAAGACCCGCTCGGGCGAGAACGTGACGCTCGCGAGCCTGCTCGCGGAGGCGGTCTCGCGAGGCGAGCAGGAAGTCAAGACGCGAGCCGGCGATGCCGAGAGCGCGACACACGGGCTCTCCGAGTTGGAGCTGCACGCGATCGGGCGGGCGGTCGGCATCGCAGCGGTCAAGTACGCCGACCTCTCGCTCGACGTCTCGCGCGACTACGTCTTCGACCTCGACCGGATGGTCTCTTTCCAAGGCGACACCGGGCCGTACATCCAGTACGCCCATGCCCGCATTCGATCGATCCTCGAGAGGGCGGGCGTCGCGGTTCCGTTCGAGGGCTGCTCGCTGCCGACTTCACCGTTGGCGGTCGCCGAGCCGAGCGAGCGCGAACTCGCGCTGGTGCTTCTGGCCTATGGCGGCGTCGTGGCCGATGTCGCCCGCACCCTCGAGCCGAGCCGTCTCTGCGCGTATCTGCAGCGCTTGGCGAACGCCTTCAACGGCTTCTACCACGACTGCCCGGTGATTCGCGCCGAGGAGCCGGTGCGCTCGAGCCGACTGCGGCTCTGCGACCTCACCCGCCGCGTGCTGCACGACGGCCTCGGTCTCCTCGGGATCGAGGCACCGGAGCGGATGTAGGACGTGTGCCATGGTGTCGCGAGTGTGTCGCCAGATGCCAATCCGCCATGGCGACCGCTGCGGCGGCCAGCTCGAGATGCGACGCGAGTCGTTCCAGCATGCCTCGCTGGCGTCGACAGGATTCATGTTGAAGCAGACGACTTTGGCGGCGGTCCAACCATCGCCTGTACGACCGATGCGATCTCGTGAGATCGGACCGGTCCGGAAGGTCATGCTGACTCGCTAGACGGTTGCGCCGGGAACCGCAACAAGTTCCGGAGGCTTCGATCGTGGACGTGAAGCCGCGGACGTCGCCCCGTTGCGGATCGTGGAGGGCTTCGCAGAACGCGCCGCCACGGCGAAACTCGCGAGCGCTCCTCCCGCGAGTGCCAGGACCGGCGTTGCAAAGGCATTGAGGAGCAGATCGAAGGCGTAGAGCCAGCAGAAGAGCGCGAGGCCGGACACGAGTGCCAGCACCCGACGGTTGCAGCGAAGGCGGATCGCCGCGATCACAGCCAGAACGCCAGGCAGCAAGAACATCCCGTAGACCGACGCGACTCCGAAGACTCCGCGCTTGCCGAGCGTGATCACCCAGAATCCGTCGGTCAGGATCCTGTGGATCCCCATCTCGCGAGCCAATTCGATGTCGGCGCGATAGTCGCCCCAGCCGCCCCATCCGAACAGCGGCTTCTGCATGGCACTCGCGATGAGAAACGTCTCGTTGTCGATCCGAACGCGAAGCGATCCACCGGCGCTTTGCCCCCAGAACATCTCCCCAATGGAGAGCATGGTCGGCCGGATTGGAATCGTGGAGTCGAAGAGCCCGGTCGTGATGTAGAGCACCACGGCAATGGGCACGGCGAACACCAGTCGCGCCGCGCCAGTCCAATGGGCGATCGCCAGAAGCCCTAACCCTCCGGCCATCAACGAGATCGCACCGCCGCCCCGCCCGAGCAGCGACAGTCCGACGGCCGCGACGGCGACGAGGGCGATCGGAGTCCGCCACACGGTGGCGACGGACTTCGAGAAGTACAGACCCAACGCAAGCACCGCCGACGCGGCGAGCCAGATGGCCAGCCCAAGGCCCACCGGTTGAAAGACCTTCGGACGCCATCCTCCATATCGACTCATATCGACGGTGTTGCCTGAGAAGCCGTAGATGGTCGAGTGGAGCGTCGGGCTCATTCGCACTTCGTAGAGCACGAACGGAATCATCATGAGCGAGCCGGCCACAATTCCGACCGCAAGGATCACGAGCTTGGAGGGCCGATCGAGGATGCATCGACCCAGGAAGTACGGGATCGCCGCGAACATGGCGAACCACCACCAGTCGAGCAGTGCCTGAGCGATTCCCACGCCATTCACGAGGTTCGTGGCACCCCAGGCGATGAGGCCGACGATGACGACGAGATCCATCCAATGAAATCGATAGCGGGAGAGTGCCGCCGGGTCGAACAGGAGCGTGGCGGCGACGGCCGAAAGGGCGATGACGCCATCGCGATTCACGCTAGGGAGACCGTCTGCGCACTGGAATCCGACGAACGGAAGCAGCAAGAACCCTCCGACCATTGAAGCGACAAGCCCCTTCGCCGAGCCCAGCTGGCTGAAGAGCCACAACGTCAGCACAGGCCAGAGGCAGAAGGCGATGATGACGGAGGGGGTCATGGCTTCGAGCAGGTTGGTCCAACGGCAGCGCGATGTGTCAACAACGCATCACTCGCTGGATATCGGTCGGGAAGGAAGCGGAGTCTTGCCTGGGGGGTGGTACTTCGCCAACATCGCCTGCGCAGTCGGAGGGAGTCCTTCGCCGCCCTGCTCGCTTCCGATGGGCTTCTGGATCCATGTCGAGTATCGGACTACTGCGAGTGCCAGATCGGTCTCGGCCGAGGACTGAATAGCGACGGAGTTGGAAAATGGGGTCTCCCGGATGCCAAGCGCACTCCAGCGTCCCACAGCTATCGAGACCCGGTGTTCAAGATCCACTGAACAGTACGCACGCTCGCAGGCCATTCTCGAGCATCGCGCTGAAGACGCACGTCCGCTCTAGCGGCCCGA
>JBMSXH010000429.1:0-2654 GCA_049425445.1 Phycisphaerales bacterium
GTGCAGACCCATCCGCGACCGGCCTACGCGGCCACGAACCCGGACGCGGACGTCAAGCACGAGGGCTGGTTCGTGCTCGAGGCGACGCCCGGCGCCGTGGTGTATCGCGGATTCCGCCGGCGCCTCGCTCGGCATGAGATCGACGAGGCGATCGCCGCGGGCCGCCTGCAGGACGAACTGGTCGCCGAGCCGGTCTCGAAGGGCGACTTCGTGTGGCTGCCGAGCGGCACCTGCCACGCCCTCGGCGCCGGGCTGCTGGTCGCGGAAGTGCAGACGCCGAGCGACACGACCTACCGCGTGCACGACTGGGGGAGATCCGACGCGAACCGCCCGCTCCATCTCGCCGAAGCACGCGAGGCGGTCGAAGGCACCGCTGCGTCGGAACTCCCGCCGATCGTGCGCACCGATCGCATCCCGCCGTCGATCGCCGTCGACGGAATGCGCACCTGGGACCTCCATCGCGGCGAGCGATTCTCGATCGAACGCATGGACGCCGACGCCGGAACGACGCTTCCCCTCGTCACCGACGGCACCGCGGTCGCGATCATGCTGCTCGAGGGCGAGATCTCGATCGAAACCACCTCGAGCCCCGCACCGACGCTGCACGCCGCGGCGATCTCGACCGTGCTCTTCCCGGCGAAGGGGCTGCCGGAGCGGATCCGCGTGATGCGGGACGCGAAGTGGCTGCGAATCCGCCTCGCCGACCGATTCGAGCGGGCGCTCGCCTGACTCGCCCACTCGGAGCCTCTCGTTGCCGACCTCCTTCGCCCGCCGTTCTGAACGATCGATCGCGACGATCGCGGTGGCCTGTTGCCTCGTCTCGACGAGGCTCCCTCACGCCATGGCCCAGGAGTCGCCCTCGTCGCCGCCCGACGCATCCGCCTCGCAGCCCACGACCACGTTCAAGATCGTCCCCGGAGAGGCGTGGGCCCTTGCCGCGACCACGGTTCCGCCGGGAAGCGTGATCGAACTCGCGATCGGCGTGCATGCCACCGCCGTGCTCGAGGGGCTCGCCGGCACGCCCGAGTCGCCGATCCGGATCGTGAGCGAGCGCGACGGCCGTGCCCGCGCCACCGCGATCATCGCCGGAGGCGAGATCGGCCTCGTCCTGCGGAACTGTCGGCATGTCGAGGTGGACGGGCTCGTCGTCATCGGACCGACCCGCGCGGCGATTCGACTCGAGGGCTGCGAGGACCTCGATCTGCGCAACCTCCTGCTCGCACGTCTCGGCCCCGACGCGGAGGCCGACGGCCTCGAGATCTCCGGTTCGAAGCGCATCGCCGTGCGGTCCGCCCGGATCGACGGATGGTCCGATGCGGCGATCGACCTGCGCGATTCGCACGCCCTGACCTTCTCCGGCATCGAACTCCTCGGCATGGACGGTCGTCGAAACGGCGTGGGCCTCCGCGTCGGACCGGGGACGACGGAGGTCGCGTTCGAGCGATTCAGTCTCCGGAACCTGCCGCTCGCGATCGCCCTCGGCCCGAGCGGGCCTCTGGCCGCCGAGCAGAAGGCCGCGAGCGGAGTGCGCATCGCGGAGGGCGTCGTGCTTGGCGCGGCGATCGGGATCGAGTTCGGTTCGGTCTCGGACAGTCGGATCGAACGGATCACGCTTCGAGACTGCCGCGAGCCATTGGTCGTGGCCGGCGTCCCCCGCGAGGTCCGATTCGACTCCAACATCGTCGCGTGGGACCCCGGTCGCACGACGGCGTTCGGGCGAATCGACGCGGGCGGCGACGCGAGCGGCCTGATGCTTGGCGACAACCTCTGGTGGTCGGCCGAGCTTCCAGCCGCCATGCCGCTCCTCGGTGCGATCCCTGGAACCGCGGTCGGTCCGCAGCGGCACGATCCGCCGCCGAATCTGGACGATCTGGGCGTCGCCAAGAATCCCGCGGTCGCGGCGATGGGGCGACCGGCCCCGTGACCCGAGATCGCACGCCCCCGCCGTGGCGGCCGAGTCGGTCGCGACCTTGGCGGGTTCGCCGCTGACGGGTATTCTTCGCCGCTTCCCCCGCAACCCCGAGCACGGAAACAGCTCATGGCCAGCGCCGGCACGATCAGTCAAGTCATCGGCTCCACCTTCGACGCCGAGTTCCCCGAGTCCGACCTCCCCGAGATCAACAACGCGGTCACCATCGACCTCGAGGTCGCCGGTCAGAAGACCCGCCTCGTGGGCGAGGTCGCCAAGCACCTCGGCGGCGGCGTGGTCCGCTGCGTGGCGCTCGCGTCGACCGACGGCCTTCGCCGAGGCGACCGCTGCACCGACACCGGATCGCCGGTGAAGGTTCCCGTCGGCGAGCCGGTCCTCGGCCGGGTCTTCAACCTGCTCGGCGAGCCCGTCGACGAGCGCGGCCCCGTCTCCGCGACCAAGCACAGCCCGATCATCCGCGAGGCTCCGGGCTTCGTCGACCTCAACCCCAAGACCGAGATCCTGCAGACCGGCATCAAGGTCATCGACCTGCTGTGCCCCTTCGTCCGCGGCGGCAAGATCGGTCTCTTCGGCGGTGCAGGCGTGGGCAAGACCGTCGTCATCCAGGAGATGATCGCCCGCGTGGCCCGAAACTTCGGCGGCTACTCGGTGTTCGCCGGCGTCGGCGAACGCACCCGCGAGGGCAACGACCTCTGGCTCGAAATGCAGGAGGCCGAGTACACCG
>JBMSXH010000430.1:0-2653 GCA_049425445.1 Phycisphaerales bacterium
GTCTCGCCCGGCGGGTCGGCGCGTTCGAATCGGAGCGGCAGGTGCTCAACGCCCTGCGAGACGAGCTCCGCGCGATCGCGCCGGACTCGACCGGCGGATGGACCGCGGAATAGCCGCACCCGATGCGAGATCCTTCGGGAGCGAGAGGCGTCTCGGGCTTCCGCGGAGACCGATATCCAGGGAACACGTGAAGACTCGGGACGCTCCGGCCGGGTCCTGGACGTATTCGACCGAAACTCCCGGTTCTTCCGATGTGGCTCGATCGACGCCACGTCGCCGAACCCGGAAGATCCCGTCCTCGTTTGCTCCCGGTGGGATGCACTCGTAGACTCTCGTTCGATCGGGACGCGCCGGACCGAAGTTCGGCGGCCCCGACCCGGGACCGAGACCGGATGTCTCGACCCGCCACGACCAGCCAATTCCCGAGGGCGAGAGGGCCGAAACGGCCTCTGCCCGAAGGGCGGAATCAATGCTCCGGCTCCACGTGATGGGCACGTCGGGCCGGACCTCTCAGACACCACGAAGCCGCATGCCTGCGGCTTCCCCATCCGGGCCGCCGTCGCGGCCGATCGCGAAACGAACCGATCCCACGATCCGCCGCGCCCCGCGGCGGATGGCCGAAAGTCCCGCCCATCCGGGATTCGGCGCGAGCCGGGCGAGATCTCGCCCGCCGCGGATTCTCCGGTTCGCCCGCGAACCTGCGACGGCGCCGCCGCAGCCTTGATCACGATCCCCGTCACCGCGTCTCCGACTCCGCAATCCGACCGCCCCTCGGCGATCGGGAGTCGTTTCGCCATGACGGCCGTGTCTCGAGTTCGCGGCGCACGCCCACAGACGCAGGAGCGCCACGAACGTGAGCCAGAACAACCAGAATTCCGCAGGGGACTTCAACCGGGTGATGATCGTCAACGACACGCCCGGCGAGGAGTGCCGCATCGCGATCCTCGACCAGGGACGCCTTGACGGCCTCTCCACCGAACGCGTCGCGACCGCGACGAACGTCGGCAACATCTACAAGGGCAAGGTGACCAACGTCGAGCCGGCGATCCAGGCCGCGTTCGTCGACTTCGGCGAGGGGCAGAACGGCTTCCTCCACATCTCCGACCTGCATCCGAAGTACTTCCCGAGCGGCGACAAGACCGAGAAGGTCGGCAAGAAGGTCCCGCGCAAGTCGCGGCCCCTCATGCAGGAGGCGCTCAAGCGAGGCTCGGAGATCCTCGTGCAGGTGCTCAAGGAGGGCCTCGGCACCAAGGGACCGACCCTCACGAGCTACCTGTCGATCCCGGGCCGGCTGCTCGTGATGATGCCGGGGATGGACAAGGTCGGCGTGAGCCGCAAGGTGGAGGACGAGACGCAGCGGAAGGAGATGCGGCGGATCCTCGACTCGCTCAACCTTCCGGAGGGGTTCGGCTTCATCCTCCGGACCGCCGGCTTCACCGCCACCAAGACCGACCTCTCCCGCGACGCCGCCTACCTCACCCGCCTGTGGAAGGTGATGGAGAAGCGGATGGACTCGGTGGGCGCTCCGTGCGAGCTCTACACCGAGAGCGACCTGCTCCTGCGGACCCTTCGCGACGTGCTCGACACGAGCATCTCCGCGATCGTCGTCGACAGCGAGTCGGCGCTCGCGCGGGCGAGCACGTTCCTTTCGGTGATCGCGCCGCGATCGAGCCCGCCGGTCCGCTACTACGGCGGCAAGGCGCCGATCTTCCACGCCTTCGACGTCGAGCGGCAGATCGAGCTGATCCACGCCCGCGAGGTGCCCCTGCCCTCCGGCGGCGCGCTCGTCTTCGACCAGGCCGAGGCGCTCGTCGCCATCGACGTCAACAGCGGCAAGAGCCGGTCGGCGCGGGACAGCGAGACCAACGCCTACCGAACCAACTGCGAGGCGGTCGAGGAGATCTGCCGGCAGTTGCGGCTCCGCGATCTCGGCGGGCTCGTGGTCTGCGACATGATCGACATGCGGAGCCACAAGCACCGCAAGGACATCCAGGACCGCTTCACCAACGCCTTCAAGAAGGATCGGGCCCGCACCACGGTGCTGCCGGTCAGCGACTTCGGCATCGTCGAGATCACGCGACAGCGGATGCGTCCGAGCCTCCGAAAGACCCACTACGCGGAGTGTCCGACGTGCGCGGGCCACGGCGAGATCCGCCTGCCCGACTCCGTCGCCGCCGACTCGCTGCGACGGGTCGGAAGCCTGCTGGCCCACGAGCGCATCCGTCGCATCGAACTCGTGGTGCCGGTGCGGGTCGCGTCGAGCCTCCTGAGTTCGCGACGACAGCAGCTCGTGCGGCTCGAGCGCTCCTTCGACAAGCGGGTCGACGTGCGGATCTCCGAGGCGCTCGGCTTCGACCGCTTCGACGTCTACGCCTACGACGACCGCAACGCGGACGTCGAGATCGAACGCCTTCCGTCGCTGCCGATGCCTTCGATCGCCGAATTGCCGACCGCGGCCCCCCTCGTCGCCGACATCGAGGAGGAGGAGGATTCGGCCGAGGAGTCCGGCGGACGCCGCAAGCGACGACGACGACGCAAGCCCGGTCCTGCCGATGCCGCCGCGATCGCCCTCGCGGGAGGATTCGAGCCGGAGGATCTCGACGAGGAGGCCGAGGCGATCGCCGGCGGAGGCGCCGATGCGGAAGAGGCGTAC
>JBMSXH010000431.1:0-2650 GCA_049425445.1 Phycisphaerales bacterium
GGTCCCCAGCCCCGGCGGGCGCCGCAGGCAGCGTGATGTGCACGCAGTCGTCGGCGTTCTCCACAACCTTCACGTCCATCCCATCGGGCACTTCCAATCCGTAGTCCTTCAACACCGACTTCGGATCGCTCATGAACCGAGCCTTCAACGCCTCGTCCTTCCAGCACGCGGCAAACAGTTGGGCGAGGGCGTTCTTCTGTTCGGTCATCGATGGGCTCCTTGAAAAGTGACGGTCGGGTTTGAACGCGGTCGGGGTCGTGGCCTCACTCCGTCGGCGGGTGCACTCAGTCAGCGGTTCGGGCTTGAAACCACGGTCATCCGCAGGGTACTACGAACCGGGCCATCGGCGAGGAAACGTTTGCAGGCATACGGGTCATGTCGGAGTCGAGTTCGCAGGGTAAGGCAGGCATGTGAGTCGGCGCTGTCATCGGTGACACCCGTACGCGCTTCCCTCGCCGTCGAACAGACCGGCCGATTTGGATGCAGCGGCTCGCAAGGCCGGATGAAGCGTTGCGAGTCATCTCTCTCATGAGCCCCACAAGCAGTCACCGACCTCCCCCCCCGGCAAGGCGAGTCTCTCTTCTCCGACGGCCGATGGCAGCGACGGACACGCCGGCATCGAACCGCACACTCCGCGAGGCTTCGCCGCAGACGCGGACCTCGCGACCACGCGTCCACCTTGCAACCCGACTTGCAGCCTGAAATGCAACGACGGGCGCCCCATCGGGCGCCCGTCGCGTGAGACTTGGATTTCCGCCGACGATCAGCCGGCGCTGGCGCTCGGCTCGGGCTTGGGCGAACCTTCGCCGCCGTCGCCGTTGCCACCCTCGCCGTCGGACTCCGCCGCCGGCGTCTCGCGGGCCTCGAAGCGCAGGTGCTCCTCGCCCTCGCGCCGCGTGACCGCGACGGTCTGCCCGGCGCCGAACGAGCCGCTGAGCAGGTTCTCCGCGAGCGGATCCTCGATGTAGGTGCCGAGGGCCCGGCGGAGCGGACGCGCGCCGAAGTCGGGGTTGTAGCCCTTGTCGATCAGGAAGTCCTTGGCGGCCTGGTCGAGTTCGAGCTTCATGCCCTTCTCCTCGAGCCGCTGGCGCACCTTGGAGAGCTCCATCTCGATGATGTGGTTGAGGTCGTCCTTGACGAGCGGACGGAACACGATGATCTCGTCGAGGCGGTTGATGAACTCGGGACGGAAGAACTTCTCCGCCTCGTGCATCAGCGCGGTGCGCATCTTGTCGTGGTCCTGCACCGCGGCACGCTTGCCGAAGCCGAAGCCCGCCCCGCCCTTGATGAGGTCGGCGCCGATGTTGCTCGTCATGATGAGGATGACGTTCTTGAAGTCGACGTGCCGGCCGAACGAGTCGGTGAGGCGCCCCTCCTCCATGATCTGGAGAAGCATGTTGAAGACGTCGGGGTGCGCCTTCTCGACCTCGTCGAGCAGCACGACCGAGTACGGGCGGCGGCGGATGCGCTCGGTGAGCTGGCCGCCCTCCTCGTAGCCCACGTATCCGGGAGGCGCGCCGATGAGGCGGCTCACGTTGTGCTTCTCCATGTACTCGCTCATGTCGAGGTAGATCAGGGCGTCCTGATCACCGAACATGAACTCCGCGAGCGCCTTGGCGAGCAGCGTCTTTCCGACGCCCGAGGGGCCGACGAAGATGAACGAGCCCATCGGCCGCTTCGGGTCCTTGAGGCCCGATCGCGCCTTGCGGATCGCCCGGGCGACGGCCTTGACCGCCTCGTCCTGGCTGACCACGGTCTTGTGCAGTTCGCCTTCGAGGGCGAGCAGCCGCTGCGACTCCTCCTTCTCGAGTCGGGTGAGCGGCACGCCGGTCATCTTGCTGACGACCTCGGCGATGACCTCCTCGTCGACGACCGCGTCGATCTGGTTCATGCGGTCGCGCCAGTCCTGCTGGACCTTCTCCTTCTGCTTGCGGAGCTTCTCCGCCTGGTCGCGAAGGTCCGCGGCCCGCTCGTAGTCGGCGGCCTTGACCGCCTCGTCCTTCGAGATGGAGAGCCGCTCGATCTTCTCCTCGATCTCGGCGAGATCCGGCGGCTTGGTCATGCTCTTGAGCCGCAGGCGGGCGCCCGCCTCGTCGAGCACGTCGATCGACTTGTCGGGCTGCACGCGGCCGGGGATGTAGCGCCCCGACAGCTCCACCGCCGAGCGGATCGCCTCGTCGGTGTAGCGCACGCGGTGGTGCTGCTGGTACTTCTCGCGAAGCCCCTTGAGGATCTCGACGGTCTGCTCCGCCGACGGCGGCTCGACCGGGATCGACTGGAAGCGGCGCTCGAGCGCGGCGTCCTTCTCGATGTACTTGCGGTACTCGTCGAAGGTGGTCGCGCCGATGCACTGGATCTCGCCGCGGGCCAGCGCCGGCTTGAGGACGTTCGAGGCGTCGATGGCGCCCTCGGCGCCACCCGCACCGACGAGGGTGTGCAGCTCGTCGATGAAGAGCAGCACGTTCTTCGCCCGGCGAACCTCGTTCATCACCGCCTTGATCCGCTCCTCGAACTGGCCGCGGTACTTGGTGCCCGCGACCATCGCGGCGAGGTCGAGCACGACGAGCCGCTTGTCGAAGAGGAGGTCCGGGACGTCCTGCGAGATGATCGCCTGGGCGAGGCCCTCGACGATCGCGGTCTTGCCGACGCC
>JBMSXH010000432.1:0-2641 GCA_049425445.1 Phycisphaerales bacterium
TTGTTCTTGGTGCGGCGGCAGAGCACCTGGATGAGGCGCTCGATCTCGCCCGCGCGGCCGATCACCGGGTCGAGCTCGCCGTTCTTGGCGAGTTCGGTCAGGTCGCGGCCGAAGCTGTCGAGGGCGGGGGTCTTGCTCTTGCCGCGACGCGCGGTCGGGCCCGGCTCGCCGGCGGCCTCGGGCTCGCCCGGACCGGCCTGCTCCTCGTTCTCGACGCCCGCCCCGAGCAGGTTCAGCACCTCCTCGCGGACCTCCTCGAGCTTGAGCCCGAGGTTGAGCAGCACCTGCGCCGCCACGCCATCGTGCTCGCGCAGCAGCCCGAGCAGCAGATGCTCGGTGCCGACGTAGTTGTGGTTGAGGTTGCGGGCCTCCTCGATGGCGTACTCGATGACCTTCTTCGCCCGCGGGGTCTGCGGGAGCTTGCCCATCGTCACCATCTCGGGGCCGCTCTTGACGAGCTTCTCGACCTCGAGGCGGACCTTGCGCAGATCGATGCCGAGGTTCTTCAGGACGTTCGCCCCGACGCCGCTGCCCTCCTTCACCAGGCCGAGCAGGATGTGCTCGGTCCCGATGTACTCGTGGTTGAACCGCTGCGCCTCCTGATTGGCGAGGGCCATCACCTTGCGGGCTCGGTCGGTCAGTCGCTCGAACATGCAGTGCCTCCTGCGGTTCCGCCGAAGCGGGTCGGGTCGATGGTAGGGGTCCGGGACAGCCCGGCCGGGCGACGCGGAGTCGCTCCCCTTCCGGCAACGGGTATCGGCAAACCGCAACCTTCGTACCAGCAGGACCTCCCCGGAGATCGCGGAAGTTGCCCCTTTCCGAGGCCTCCAGCGGGGTCGCGAATACCCTCTATAAGGAATGCGCCGTCTGCGACCTGCCAATCCGGCAATCGGACTCGCCATCGCCGCCATCGCCGCGGTCGCGGGGGCCGAGCCTCCCGCCGGCTCGACTCCGGCCGAATCGGCGCCGGAGACCCCACCGCCCGCCCCGATTGCGGGCGCGTCGCCCTCGCTCCTGCGCCGCGATCTCCCCGCGAGCCGGCCGAAGCCCGCCGCTGGTGATCTCACCGCGAGTCGGCGCGACGGCCTCCGCGCGGCGCTCGCTTCGATCGGCCGTCGCGAGGTCGCGGTCGAGTCGGCGGGCGTCGTCCTCTTCGACCCGCGATGCGTGGAGGGCGCCGATCCGGCCGTCCGTCGACTCGCCGCCGCGACCGCGGTCCGCTTCTCGACCATGCTCGCCGCAATGCGGCGCACGCTTGGGGGCTTTGCGGCAACCGATCCCCCATCGCCGACACGCGTGATCGTCCTTCACCCCACCCGCGACGCCTTCGAGCTCGCCGAAGCGACGCTCTTCTCGCAGGCTCCGCTCGCCTCGCGCCTCGCCACCAGCCAGGAACTCGCGCTCGACGACGCTGCGGTGCCGCTGATCGACGCCTGGCACGATCCAGACGAGGCCACCTTCCGCGCCGCGGTCGGGCGGGCGCTTGCGATGAGCCTGCTGCGCGAGCAGTTCGAGCTCTCCGGCGAACGATCGCTGCCGGCGTGGATTCGCGAGGGTCTCGCCTCGCAGCTCGTCGCGATGCACGCCTCGCCGCCGTCGCTCGAACCGGTCCTGCGACGCAACGGGCTCGCCTTCATTCGCGGTGGCGGCGATCTCGCAGCATTGCTGTCGAAGCCCCCCGAGGACCCGGCGTGGATCGACCTGAACGGGCCAGCGCAGGCGGTGGCCTTCCTCGCGGTGCAGCGGCTCGCGGAGGGCAATCCGCAGGGACTCGATCGCTTCCTCGCCGCGGTTCGTTCAGGGATGAGCGTGAAGGTCGCCTTCGAGCGGGCCTTCGGCACCAGTGCCGACGCCTTCATCGCCCACCTCGCGACCTACTACCGCGTCAACGACTGACCGCAGCCATCAGCGCCGCGAGCGGGCCGCCGAGGAAGTTCGCGAGAAGCCGCGGGCCTTCGGGCGTGAGGTAGCTCTCGGGGTGGAACTGCACGCCCTCGAGCGGCGCTTCGCCCGACACCTCGCGACGCAGGCCCATCACGAGGCCGTCGTCGGTCCAGGCGCTCACGCGAAACGGCGGACGCACCGACGACGCCTCGACGAGCAGCGAGTGGTATCGCGCCGCGGGGAGCGGGCTCGGCAGGCCCGCGAGAAACCCCTGCCCGTCGTGGTGCACCTGCCACGCGGTGCCGTGCACCGGCCGCGGCGCCCGAACCACCTCCATGCCGAAGGCGGCCGCAATCGCCTGATGTCCGAGGCAGACGCCGAGGATCGGAATCCGCCCCGCGAAGCGCCGGATCAACTCGACCGAGACGCCTGCCTCCGCCGGTCCGCAGGGGCCCGGAGAGATGAGCAACGCCTGCGGCGCGAGGGCTTCCGCCTCGATCACGCTGATGCGGTCGTTGCGCACGACGCGAATCTCGAGATCCGGCGCGATCGCCCCGATCCCCTGCACGAGGTTGAAGGTGAAGGAGTCGTAGTTGTCGAGGACGAGGAGCACGCGGGGATTGTGGCGGATGGCGAGGTGCGGGCAAGGGGTGGGGTGCGGGAACGGCGCTTCCCGCCTCAGCACGACCCCTCCGCCTCGCTGCGCTCGGCACCTCCCCTGAACTGCTCCGCGTTCAGGGGAGGAGTTGGCCCAACG
>JBMSXH010000433.1:0-2640 GCA_049425445.1 Phycisphaerales bacterium
GTCCATGCGGAACCTGGCCTTCGCGCCACGCCCGCAGGCGCTCTCGAAGATCGCGTGATCGGTCAGGTAGAACGGATTCCGTCCCCACGAAAGTCGGCGGTCGGCGAGGAGCGGCGCGAGTTCCTGCCGCATCTCCCGTTCCGCAGGCTCGATCCCTTGAAGCCGCACGCCCGGATGCGCTTGAAGCCACGACTCGAGCAGGTCCCGCATCGAGCCCTCGCCGCGGAGCCACGCGACGGAGAGGCCGGCGGAATGCAACTCCTCGGCGAACGCCCGGAGATTGAGCAGGATCAGGGCGATCCGCTGCCGGTGGTAGGGTCGCCGGGTGAGCCACTCGCCGCTCTCGACGAGCACCACTCGACCGCCGCCGCCCGATCCGACCATCGTCGCGACCGGGCCTGCGTCGAGGCAGAGTTGATCCGGAAGCACGAGCAACGAATCGGGTTCGGCGGCGGGGTTCACGTGGTCGCTCCGGGCATCGGGCGGGGTTCGATCACGATCCGATCGCGATTCGGCCGAGGACTATCATCCCGCCCCTTCACGGGGGACCGAAACCCATCGCGGTCCGAACCCGAACCATCGCCGGACCTCCGGAGAACTCCGCGTGAGCCTGCCCCAGTCGAATTCGCCCGGCGACCTGATTCCAGGCGTCCATATCGGCGCCCCCCACTGGTCGAAGATCGTCGGCAGCCTCGTCAGTCGAGTGGTCGTTCCGACATGGGTCTTCGCAGGCGCCACCTTCAAGCTCTTCGAACGCGATCCCCTGCTGCTGCCTCCGCCGGTGCTTTCGGTCATCCGGGAGATCGGCAGCGCCCTCGGCGCCGACTTGCCGACGTTCCTGATGTTCTCGATGCGGGCCATGATCGGCATCGAGTTCGCCGCGGTGGCGGTGATGGTCCTCTTCCCGCGACTCTCCCGCCTCGTTGCGGCCGGAATCCTCTCGCTCTTCCTCCTGGTGCTCGCGGCCGTGCTTTGGCAGGGCTACCAGAAGGGCGGCATGGAAGGCATGCTTTCCGATTGTGGTTGCTTCGGAAGCAAGGGACCGCCGGCCCCCGTCATGTTCCTGATCGACGCCGGGTTGCTCGCCGCGGTGCTCTCGTTCCGAGTTCCGCTCTCGGCCCACTGGATGAAGATTCAGAATCGCATGGCGGCCATCACCGCCGCGGTCGCGCTCGCGGGCATCGCGGTGGCCTTCGCGGTCCCGGCCCGCGGCTCGGCGACGCCTTCCGGCGATTCACCGCCCGCGATCTCCACGGGCGACGGGAACGGCACGAAGACCTCCTCGAGTCCGTGGTCGATGCCCGCGCCGCCGGCGGAGCCGTTCTACTTCGACAAGTTCGAGAACTGGGTCGGCAAGCCGTTCGTCGGCCAACCGCTCGCACGGCAGATCGTCCGTCCGGTTCCCGAAGGCATCGACGAGGGACGCTGGCACGTCGTCCTCTACCGCGCGGACTGCGAGCACTGCCATGAACTGCTCGAGAACCACTTCTCGGGCGAGTTGGAGACGCCTGTGCTCGCGATCGAGATCCCCGATACCGATCCCGCAGCGGCGCTCGAGATGCCGTGCGCGAACTGCACGCTGGCCAGCTTTCCAAAGGGGCCGAGCTACGTGATCACCACCCCGGTGCTGCTGACCATGGTCGATGGCATCGTCGTCTGCGCCTGCGAGGACGTCGATGACGAGGCCATGCTCGCCGAGTGCCTCGATGCCCGCTGACGCGATCGCGCGACCTTCGCCGGCGGCGATCCTGGCCGCTCGAGTGGGCATGCCGGCCCTGCTGGCGAGCCTCGTGGTGATCGAGTCGCGGGCCGGACTCGAGTCGCTTCCCATCTGGATCGACGGGCTTGCGACCCGATTCGACCTTGCGGAGATGGACCTACTCCGCCTGCTGATGGGCGTGCAGCTCACCTTCGCCGTCTCGGCGATCCTGCTTCGTCCGTGGTCGCGGGTGATCTCGCTCGCGGCGGCGCTGTTGCTGTCGTTCGCGGCGATCGCCGAGATGTCGGCGCTCGTCGGTCGGGGCCCCGAGGCGACCGAACTGCTCCCGCCCGCGATCCTGCTGGCGGTCTGTGGGCTGCTGCTTCCGCCGCTTGCGAGGCGTCCCGCCGCGCCGACGACCGGGGGCTCGCCCGCGTGGCGGATCGTCCTTCTTGTGGCGATCGCCACCATCAGCCTGGCCGCGACGGCGAGGATCCCGATTCCGCCATCGACCCCGACGGCCGGTTCCTTCTCGGGAGAGATCGTCGAACTGGCCGTCGAGGACTGGCTGGGCAAGACCATTCCGGAGACGGGCCTCGGCGCCCGCGTGCCGAACCTGACGGCGCTCACCGTCGAAGGCCGGAGTGCCGTCGTCCTCTACAACCCCCACTGCGGATCGTGCCACGAGTTCTTCGAAGCGTGGTTCGACGATCCGCAGCCGTTCCGGGTGATCGCGCTCGAGGTCCCGCCCGAGGAGGGCGCGGTGGTCGTCGAATCCGATCAGCCGAAGGAGATCGCCTGCGCAGGATGCGAGCGGCTCTCCCTGCCGCGCGGACCGCTCTGGCTCGTGAGGCCGCCGGTGCTCGTGCTCGTCGAGGACGGCCGAGTCTCGTGCGTGGCCTGGGAATCGGATCAGGTCGCCGCGTGCCTCGGACCGTGGC
>JBMSXH010000434.1:0-2629 GCA_049425445.1 Phycisphaerales bacterium
CCGTCGGTGCCTCGCGAGACCTCGAGCCTCCCCGGCTCGGAGGCGAGGGTGACGATCGAGAAGACGATCCGTTCCGCCGATTCGATCGAAGCGCCGTCCGGTTCGAATCGCGAGGAGACGATGGCGACCTCCGCCTTCGACGCGGCGCCGCGCGCGGCCCTGGGGACGTCGTTCCATCGGCCGTGGGGCGCCGTGGTCGGACCTGGCCCCACCTCCGCGGCGGTCCGGTCGCCGGGCAGCGTGCGAATCACGCCTTCCACCTCGCGCCGCTGCGCCGAATCGAGCACCGTCGTGGCCCAGAGGTACTCGCGCTCGCTTTCGCCCCGGACGCTCCGATTGAGAGCCGGCGAGTTCGGAACCGGCTTCGCGCAGGCGGCGAGTGCCAGCAGCGTCGCCGCCATGAGCGGATGCCCGAGCCTCGCCGCGGTGGCGGCGGTTCGATCTCGGCGTGAAGCGGTCGCAGGCGGGCGGGCAGCCATGGCCGACCGAGGATATCGATCACCGACCCGACCCGAGGACGCCTGCGATGCGGTAGAGCGTGGCGATTCTCGGACCTGGAGGGAAGCCGCCGAAAGCCCAGCAGGTCCGGCGAATCCCGATTCGATTCGAGCCGACGGACCGAGGGTCGGCGTCGCTAGACTCGACCCTTCCGATCTCGCCCGCACGGCGGGAGTTCGGATCCCGTCCGCGTCGTCCGCGCCCCTGTCGGGACGCCGTCGACCGGATCGAGAGCCCACTCGATGAACCGACCTCGAGGCAGCGGATCCCGGCCCACGACTCCGGCGAGAACGCGTCGCGAGGAGATTCGCCGAACGTTGCCCAGGGCGACCTTCGATCTCTCCGAGGCGCTGCGTCGGCCGGGAGTTCTCAATTCGATCGCGTTCGTGCTGCTGGTGGCGGTGGCCGGCACCCTCGTGGCGGACTGGGCCGCTTCGAAGCCGCAGATCCACGTCGGCCGCATCGCGGTGCGGGACCGCCTCAATCCGGTGGCCTACGAGGTCGTCGATTCGGCGGCGACCGCAGGCAAGCGCGACGAGGCGAGGCGATCCTCGCCGAGGGTCTACCGGCCGAATGCGAACTATCTCGATCGGCTGCGTGCCGCCATCGAGGGACTTCCGGTCGCGGTGCATGCGAAGACCGAGGTCTCGGAGATCGACCCGCGGGTCCGCGAGGAGTTCGCCCTCTCCGAGGAGGGCTTGAGGCGGTTGCAGGAGTACGGCTCCGCCGACGGACCGTTGGCCGACTGGCGACTGTGGACGAGCCGCTTCATCCGATCGCTCGAGATCGAGGATCCGCTGCTCGCGAGCAGCGAGTACCAGCTCTTCGCGACGACGCTCCGAAAGGAACTCGTCGTACCGCAGGCCGACGGAACCGATGCCGCTCCCGAGTCGCTGCGCACGGCGGTCGATCTGGCGCCGACCGATCCCGCGGCGATCGATCGCGCCTTGTCTCGGCTTGCGGATCGGGCCGGATTTCCGGGGCCGGTGGTTCGCTTCGTGACGGCGCCGATCCTGCGCGATCCGAAGCCGACGATCCTCTTCGACGCCGCGGCCACCGCAGCGGGCGCCGAGGACGCGGCGAACTCGGTCGAGCCGGTTCTCACGCGTCACCCTCGCAACGAGATCATCATCGCTCGCGGCGAGGAGGTCACCGCCGAGAAGTTGGCGCGGTACGCCGAGTCGATCTCCCAGGCGAGAAGCGCGGCAGGAGTCTCCGAACGGGCCGGGACGCTCGCCGGCCTCGCAGGCCTCTTCGCGTTCGCGGCGTCGCTGGCGATCTTCGGCATCGCGTCGACGCATCCGGCGATCGTGCGCAATCCGGGCCGGATGCTCGGGGTGCTGGCGCTCACCGCCGGATTCGCGGCGATCGGCGTGGCCGGAGTGGTCGAGATGCCGCGGGGCGGCGTGTTCGCAGTCGTCCTCGTCTCGATGCTCGGGGGCATGATCGCCACGCTCATCTACGACCGCAGGATCGGCGTGATCGTGACGGCGCTGCTCGTGGGAACGCTCGTGCTCTCGATCGAACGTGGCTTCGCCTTCGCGCTCGCGGTGGCGGTCCCGGTCGGCGTCGCGGTGGCGAATCTGCGCGAGGTCCGGCATCGAGCGTGCCTCGTTCGTGCGGGCGCCAGAGCCGCCATCGCCGCGGGCGGTGCGTTCCTGCTGCTTGGACTGATCGAGGTGCCGCTCTCCGAAGGCGGCTGGAAGCAGCCGGTCCTCGAGGGGCTGCTCGGCGCATCGGCGGCGCTCGCCGCCTCGTTCCTCATGCTCGGCATCCTTCCGACCCTCGAGCGGCTCTTCGACGTCGCGACGGGTCTCACCCTCAGCGAGCTGCGCGATCCCCGCCAGCCGCTGCTGCGGCTGATCCAGCAGCGGGCGCCCGGCACCTACAGCCATTCGCTGCAGATCGCCACGATCGCCGAGGCGGCGGCGGACGCGATCGGCGCCGACGGACTGCTCGTGTACGTCGGCGCGCTCTACCACGACATCGGGAAGGTCAACAAGCCCGACTACTTCATCGAGAACCAGTCGGGCGGTCCCAATCGCCACGAGAAGCTGAGTCCGGCGATGAGCCTGCTGGTGATCGTGGGGCACGTCAAGGATGGGCTCGCGCTCGCCAAGGAGCATGGGCT
>JBMSXH010000435.1:0-2625 GCA_049425445.1 Phycisphaerales bacterium
CCCGGCGGCATCAACGGAAACGCCGAGCAGATGCGGATCGTGGCGGGCGAGCGCATCGTGCCGCTCGCGGGCGCCTGGAAGGTCGCCAAGGGACCGGCCCGGAACGCCTTCCCGCAGCGGCGGCAGGCGGCGCTGGGTGCCAACACCGCCACCGCGCTCCATCAGGCGATGATCCATCCGATCAAGTCCTTCACGGTCGCGGGCTACCTCTGGTACCAGGGCGAGAGCAACCGCGGCAACGCCGCCCGCTACGCCGACCTGCTCGCGGCGATGGTCGAGGATTGGCGCGGCGGCGACGCGTCGCGGCCGTTCCTCGTCGTGCAGATTGCGCCGTTCAAGTACGGCGGCGATCGGGGCGAGACGGCCTGGCTGCGCGAGGCGCAGCGTGCCGCGACGGAGTCGATCCCCAACGCCGGCCTCGCGGTCACCATGGACTGCGGCGATCCGCTCGACATCCACCCGGCCCGCAAGCAGCCGGTGGGGCAGCGGCTCGCCCTGCTGGCGCTCGCGCAGGCGTACGGCAAGCCGGTGGTCTCGACGGGACCGGTCTTCGTCGGGGCGGCCCCGGCCGGCAGTGGCCTGCGGCTTCGCTTCGAGAATGCCGAGGGCCTCTTCGCTCGCAACAACGAGATCCGGCAGATCGCGATCGCCGGCGAGGACCGAGTGTGGCATCGAGCGATGGCGGTGATCGACGGCGAGGAGGTCATCGCGATCGCGCCGGAGGTCTCCGAGCCCGTGGCGGTGCGGTACCTGTGGTGCCCGGCGTGCGAAGCGGAACTCTTCAATGGCGACGGGATTCCCGCGTCGCCCTTCCGCAGCGACGACTGGGACGGTCCCTTCGGAGGCGCCGCGAATCCGATCCGCAACGAGTCCGAGATGGAGCGCCTGCGCAGCGCCGAGGACGGCTTCATCGATCTCTTCGACGGGACGACGCTCGAGGGCTGGGAGATCGTCAACGGCGCGCCGAGCACGTGGACGGTGAAGGATGGCGTGATCGCCTGCAGCGGGTTTCCCACCGGCGTGATGCGCACCGATCGGACCTACGAGAACTTCGTCCTCGAACTCGAGTACCGCCATCTCGTGCCGGGAGGCAACGCGGGGCTCTTCGTGTGGAGCGATCCGATCACCGCCCGCGGGCAGCCCTTCACGCGGAGCGTCGAGGTGCAGGTGATGGACGGCCAGGAGCAGGCGTGGTTCACCTCCGACGGCGACATCTTCCCGATCCACGGCGCCCGCATGACGCCGATCAACGGGCGCGGCGGCGATCGCGCCTATCCGATCGAACGGCGATCGAATCCCGCCCCGATGTGGAACCACTACCGGGTCGAGTGCCTCGACGGTCGCATCGCGGTCGCCCTCAACGGCAAGGTCGTCACGGAGGGCTACGACATCGCGCCGCGACGCGGATTCATCTGCCTCGAGAGCGAAGGCTCTCCGATCGAGTTCCGCGCGATCCGCCTGAAGGAGCTGCCGCCGGCGGATCCGCCGATTCCCGCGTCGCTCGTCGCCGACGAGGACGCGCGGCCGTGGCGATGCCTCTACAACGGCGTCGACCTCTCCGGATGGAAGCAGAATCCCGCCAACGCCGGCCACTGGAAGGTGCAGGACTGGATCCTCTCCTACGACGGAAAGGGGACCGATCTCTGGACCGAAGACGAGTTCGGCGACTTCGAGATGATCTGCGACTGGAAGTTGCCCGGCCCTCCGAAGCCGATGAAGCGGCCGGTGATCGCCCGCGACGGCTCGCAGGCGACGGCGCCCGACGGAACGCCTCTCGAGGTCGAGGTCGCCGACGCCGGCGACAGCGGGATCTTCCTCCGCGGCAGTTCGAAGAGCCAGGTCAACATCTGGTGCTGGCCGGTCGGGTCGGGCGAGGTCTTCGGCTATCGCACCGACGGCAGCATGCCGGCCGAGATCCGGGCCGCGGTCACGCCGAGCGAGCCCGCGGATCGTCCGCTGGGAGAGTGGAACCGATTCCACATCGTCATGCGAGGCGACCGCCTGACCGTGACGCTCAACGGGAAGACCGTCATCGAGAACGCGCAGCTTCCCGGCGTCGCGGAGCGCGGCCCGATCGCGCTGCAGCACCACGGCGATCCCCTCCAGTTCGCGAACATCTTCGTGCGCGAGCTCTCGGAGTGAGGCTCAGAATCCGGAGAGATCGCCAAGCTCGTCGATCAGCGGTTGGAGCTGCTTCTCGAATCGGCGCCATCGGCCCACCGACGCTGTGCTGATGGGACGCCGAACCTGATCAAGGCTCGCGGTGTTCACGTCCCTCGCGTTGAGGTGCGGGGCGAGGCAAGGCTCCGCGAACGGGAGTCGGAGCGAGTCGAGCAGGGCCCGAATCTCGCGCTCCGGATCGCCGACGAGGGATTCGTAGCGCAGAGTGACGATCCGATCGGCGAGGCAGCGGTCCCAGTGGGCCATCAACTGCCGATAGCCGTTGAGATAGGCGCCGATCTCCCGCAGATCGAACGACCATGGCTGCTCGGCGAACATCGCCTGGAAGCACGAGAGCCCTATGTCGCGCGGGTCGCGCCGAACATGGATGAACGTCGCGCTCGGAAGTGCGAGCGCCAAGGGGCCGAGGAGCCGGAAGTTCTGGGGCTGCTTGTCGCAGATCAG
>JBMSXH010000436.1:0-2616 GCA_049425445.1 Phycisphaerales bacterium
CCGGTCAGTCCTTCACTTCGTACTCGGCGTCGATGACGTCGTCGGCCTTCTTCGCGGCGCCATCCGCCTCGGGCTTCACCTCGGTGGTGCCGCCCTTGGAGGACGCCTCGTAGACGGCCTTCCCAAGCGTCTGGGCGGCGGTTTCGAGCTGCTTGGTCGCCGCCTCGATCGCCGCCTTGTCGTCGCCCTTCACCTTGTCGGAGAGGTTCGACACGGCGCTCTCGATCGCGGCACGATCCTCGGCCGAGACCTTGTCGCCATGTTCGGCGAGGGCCTTCTGCGTGGAGTAGACGAGCATCTCGGCCTGATTGCGAACCTCGACGAGCTCGCGCTTGGCCTTGTCCTCGGCGGCGTGCGATTCGGCGTCGCGCTTCATGCGCTCGATCTCGTCCTTGTCGATCCCGGAGGAGCCGGTGATCTCGATCTTGTGCGCCTTGCCGGTGGCCTTGTCGGTCGCGGAGACGTTGAGGATGCCGTTGGCGTCGATGGCGAACTCGACCTCGATCTGCGGCACGCCGCGCGGCGCGGCCGCGATGCCGGTGAGGTCGAAGCGGCCGAGAGTCCGGTTGTCGCCTGCCATCTGCCGTTCGCCCTGGAGCACGTGGATCGTCACCGCATTCTGGTTGTCCGCCGCGGTCGAGAAGGTCTCCTTGCGGGAGGTCGGGATCGTGGTGTTGCGGGGAATGAGCACGGTCATCACGCCACCGAGCGTCTCCACGCCGAGTGAAAGGGGCGTGACGTCGAGGAGCAGCACGTCCTTGACCTCGCCCTGCAGCACGCCGCCCTGGATCGCGGCGCCGATCGCGACGACCTCGTCGGGGTTGATGCTCTTGTCGAGCTCCTGGGTCTTGAAGATCTGCTTGGCGATCTCCTGCACCTTGGGGATGCGGGTGGAGCCGCCGACCATCACGACCTCCTGGATCTCGGAGGGCGAGAGCTTCGAGTCGCGCAGCGCCGCCTCGCAGGGGCCGCGAAGGCGATCGAACAGGTCGCTGCAGATCGACTCGAAGGATGCGCGGGTGACGGTGATCTGAAGGTGCTTCGGTCCGTTCTGGTCCGCGGTGATGAAGGGCAGGTTGACGGTGGTCTCCATCTGGTTGGAGAGCTCCATCTTCGCCTTCTCCGCCGCCTCCTTGAGCCGCTGCAGCGCCATCGGATCCTTGCGGACGTCGATCCCCTCGGCCTTGCGGAACTGCTCGGCGAGATGGTCGATCAGCCGCTGGTCGAAGTCGTCGCCGCCGAGGTGGCCGTCGCCGTTGGTCGACTTCACCTCGAAGACGCCGTCGCCGACGTCGAGGATCGAGATGTCGAAGGTGCCGCCGCCGAGGTCGAAGACCGCGATGCGGGCGTTCTTCTTCTTCTCGAGGCCGTAGGCGAGGGCCGCCGCGGTCGGCTCGTTGATGATTCGCTCGACCTTGAGCCCGGCGATCTCGCCCGCGTCCTTGGTGGCCTGCCGCTGGCTGTCGTTGAAGTAGGCCGGCACGGTGATGACCGCGCGATCGACCTTCTCGCCGAGGTAGTCCTCGGCGGTCTTCTTGAGATCCGCGAGGATCATCGCGCTCACCTCGGGCGGGGTGTAGGTCTTGTCGCGGACCTTCACCTTGACCAGTTCGTCGCCGCCGCCGACGACCTCGTAGGGGACGATCTTCTGCTCCGCCTCGACCTCGCCATGGCGGCGGCCCATGAAGCGCTTGATGGAGAAGATGGTGTTCTTGGGGTTGGTGACCTGCTGGTGGCGGGCGGGCTGGCCGACGAGCCGGTCGCCCTTTTCGGTGAACCCGACGACCGAGGGCGTCGTCCGGTTTCCGGAGGCGTTGATGATGACCTTGGGCTGGCCGCCTTCCATGACCGCCACCACGGAGTTGGTGGTCCCGAGGTCGATGCCGATGATCTTGGACATGCTTGAGGTTCCTTTCCTGGGTCCGACGTCGGTGGAGGCTCGCCCGAGGGCGGCATCGATGCGACGTTCTGCCGCTCAGATATGCAACCGCGATGCCAACACGGTCGCTCGATCCGAGGGTTCTGGTGCGGACCGATGCGTTTCCTCGGCAGCCGGCGGCCTGGGGCCTGCCGTTCTGGCACTTGAGGACTCTCGCCGAGTCCGATTGGAGGATCGGTGACTCCCCGACGCCGATCTTGGGCGATCGCCCTCGGCGGGATCGAGGCCCTCGCGGCGCTCTTGGCCCTGGCCGCGTGGACGATCGCCCTCGTCGGAAGGCTCGTCTCCGATTCGGTGCCCTCGCTTCAGAAGCTTTCGTGGATCCCCGTTCCCGCCCTCGCGGCGGCGATGGCGGTGGCGATCGTGGTCATGGCGATCGTCGGCCGGATTCGAAGGCGGGTTTCGGCGGTCGGCGGGCAGGTCGCGTCACCGGGAGTGGCTGGACGCGGAGCGGTGCTGGCTCTGGCGATGCTCGTGCTGCTGCTCGCCGATCATCTCCTGCTTCGCTGGGGGCTTCCGCGAGCCTGCCGAGGTTCGATCCGGCTGGTCCACTGGAACGCCGCGAGCCCGTCGGAAGAGGAAGCGTCGCGAAGCGCCGAGGCGCTGGCAGCGCTCGATGCGGACATTCTGGTCGTCTCCAACGACTGGCGACTGTTCGGGCGGCCATTCACACGCGA
>JBMSXH010000437.1:0-2612 GCA_049425445.1 Phycisphaerales bacterium
CCGTTGTCGGCGACCCGAACCGGACGATTCGCCAGGGCGGTGGAGCGCGATGCCAGCAGGTCGGTGGACCGCGGGCGTATCGCCCGCCGTCGTGTTCGCTCGCGAAGCGTCCCGTCTCCTGACGACCCCTCCGCCTCGCCTCGCTCAATCCATCCCCGCAACGTCGTCTCAGGAAGTCCGGAGGACTGCGATCGAAGACGTACTTCGCTCAACGGCCGTTGAGCGGCAGCGACAGGTACATGGCCAAGGTCGACGGCAACGGCGGGTGCGGCACGAGGGTGCGGTAGAGCAGGAAGTCGGCCGGCTCGGCGCCAAGCACCCGCGCAGAGCGGGCGATCAACTCCCGATAGGCACGCGAGCAGGCCGCGAGCGGCTTTGGCAGGTCGAGCGTGCTCGCGACCGAAGAGCACTCCTCGCCACCGAGGGGGATCTGCAGCTGATCCGCGAAGCGAAGCCGGTACTTGAGGGCGGCGTTGTTGTCGAAGGTCGCCGCCAAGGCCACGTTCGGCGGCCCGAGGTCTCGAAGCGCCGGATGCAGCAGCACGTCGCAGACGAGCATGGACGTCGGAAGCGTGGCGGCGTAGGCCAATCGAGCGTGCTGGCCCTGTTCGGCCGCGTACCGCCCTCCCGCGGAGCGCGCCAGCTCCGCGAAGACCGCGCGGATCGGGCCGCGACGACGCGGACTCCGTGCTGCGAAGTCGTAGACCCGCAGGTCCTCGATCGACGGTCGAATCCCGGAGGTCATCATCCGAACTTCGCCATCAAGCAGGCCCGGCGAGGACAGGTCCTCCACCAGCCCGCCGTGCGTGCCCGCACCGCCGAGCCCCTCGACGCCCCGCATCCCGTTGCCGACCCCGTCGTGCACGGCGTAGCCGTAGTAGAAGGTCCACGGCGGACCCGCACGATGGCGTTCGAGACCGTAGACGACTTGCCCGACCGCCATGTCGATCACCGAGTCGTCGGCGGCGCTCGGGGCGAGCACGTGCGTCACCGCGATTCCGGTCGCCGAGACGCCCCACATCAGCCGCGCCGCGTCGAAGAACCGCTTGCGAAGCCGAAGGTGGCGAGCCTGATCCTCGACCTCCTCGGGCACCTCGGTCGAGATGGCCCGAAGCGCCTCGCGATCGAGCGACGCCTCGTCGAGCTTGGCGTGCAGCGCGTCGATGGCGGCCGCGACCGCTTCGAGGTGCGTCACACCGCATCCCGCGGCCTCGAGGCCCGAGAGCACCTTCCGCCAGGCACGCCGACCTGGAAGCGACGCCAGGACCGACTTGACGTCGCCCACCGTCACGACGCGCAGGCAACTCCATCCGAGGCTCTTGTCCACCCCGAGACGCGTGGCGATCAACCGGCTCGAGAGCATCGACTCGTCCATGACGCTCGCCAACGCCTTGCGAAGAGCGCTGCCCAGCGCCTCGGTCTCCGGCGCGAACTGCTCGAGCATCGAACGAAAGTCGTGTGGCGACGGCATCTTCGCGGAGTCTAGTGGTCGAGTGGTCTCGCGGCGGCGTCGATGCGGCGACGTGGAGCTTCAGCCAGCCTCGACCTCTTCGAATCCGCGAACCTGATCCGACCACCGACGGCCCCACCACCGTCGACGACGTGCCGACGCCCCCGCCATCAGCGGCGGGCGCCACGACCGTTTCGCGCTGGGCGTACGAGTCGCCGACCGGCACGGGCATCACGCCCCCGCCCGCCTCGGCCGTGCCCGGCGGCGCCGGCCTTGCGGCGCGGTGCCGACGCCCCCCCCAGCAGCGGGGGGCGCCGGCGCCGGGGTGCGGCGCCGGCGCAGGCGCATCTGAGAAGGAACTCTGAGTATCCACCCCCGCGGCAGGTCATTCTTGGAAATGCAGCTGTAGGGCGTGGTGCCCTTGAATTCTCGACCATGTCCGGAGATTCAGGTTCCGGTGCGATGCACGCGGGAAACCATGAAGCTGCAAGATCGATCAAGAGAGGAGACTGATGATGCAGAACACGAATCAGAGCAGGCGGAGCGAGACCGATTCCGCACGATCCGGGGATGGCGCACGGCGGCTCGCAGCCTACGCCGCGGCAGCTGGCGGGGCGATGATCGCAAGCACCGCCTCGACGACGCACGGAGCGGTGATCATCACGAACATCACCACAGTCGGTGCAACCACCAGTTTCACCATCGACCTGGACGTCTCGGGCGCCGGCTTCAACTTCGCGTACACCTTCAGCAACATCGGGTTGGCCAACGCCGCCTACGGGCGAGTCTCCGCCACGAATCAACTCGACAATCAGCAGTTCATCGCGGCGGGCGGCCTCGTGGGCTCCGCGGTGTTTCTCGACGCGAACGATGCATGGAACGGTGGTACCCAACCCTTTAACTTTCCGTCGTCTGGCACGACCGGGTATCTCGGATTCCGTCTCACGGTAGGCGAGGGCGCCAACCTCTACGGTTGGATCGAGTACGTCAACGATGGAACTTCCACGACGGTCAGTCGTTGGGCGTACGAGTCGCAGGTGAACACCGGTATCACCACGCCGACGGCGAGCGCCGTCCCCGGCGGCGCCGGCCTCGCGGCGCTTGCGTTCGGCGCCGCCGGCCTTCGTGTCCGTCGCCGCCGCCGCAACTGATCGACCGCGGT
>JBMSXH010000438.1:0-2603 GCA_049425445.1 Phycisphaerales bacterium
GGGGACCATGGCGGCTCCCGCCGATTCCAGTGCTGTGGGTCGCTGCGGCGATCGGGCTCGTGGCGCTGCTCGCCTCGAGGTCGTTCGACCGCCGTGAGCTTGTCGATGTGCGACCGTGGCGCACCGAACTTCCTGGCGTGCTGTTGCGGGCGATCTTCGTCGCGGCGGCGATCGCCGGTCTCGCCCTGCTCCTCGCGCCGGACCGATTCCTCGAGTTTCCGCGCGAGCGTCCGGGGCTGTGGCTCCTCGTGGTCTGCCTCTATCCGCTGCTCTCGGTCGCGCCGCAGACGGTGCTCTATCGCTCGCTCCTCGCCTTCCGCTACCGCGAACTCTTCGGAAGCGGTCGGGTCTGGCCGATGGCGATCGCCGGCGGCATGGCCTTCGGCGCAGCGCACCTGCTCTTCCGCAACGGGATCGCCCCGCTCTTGACCCTTGTGGGCGGCGTGGTGCTCATGCGGGGCTATCTCCGGCACCGCTCCGCGCCGCTCTCGGCGCTCGAGCATGCGCTCTACGGGCTTGCGGTCTTCACCTTCGGGCTTGGACGCTGGTTCTACGGCGGCGCGATCGAGTGAGCGGGGCCGCCGACACTGGCAGTCGCGGCCGAAGGAGTCGATCCCGCGCTGCGGCGGGAACGGGGCGACGCCAACCCCGGCGCGTCGCTCGAAGCGATCGTCTCGGTCGCCTCAAGCATGAGGCCGGCGTCATCGGCGGCCACGTCGTCCTCCCGGGCTTGGCGATGAATCGTCACGGGAGCCGTGGCGGGTCCAGAGGGCAAGTGCGTTGGGGCTTGGAGGCGACGGACCCGCTTGGTCCAATCTTGCAAAATGGAGGTCGTACGGCTCCCGCGCCGTCTTGGCGTGATACAACCCCTTCGCTCGGTTCTCGTGGCCGGTCGACGCTTGACCTTCCCAATCCAGAGAGGCTTCCCATGGTCCAGACGCGTTCACTCCCGATCTTCGTAGCGCTCGCCGTCTCGAGCTTCAGCCTCACGGCCTGCCAGGCCCCCGGTGGCGGTGTCTCCTCGGCAGGTCAGCCTTCGAATCGGCTCGGTCTCGTGAGCGACCATGCGCCGGTCGAGTACTCGGGACACGTCCTGTACTTCATCAAGGGGGAGTTTGCGGGGATCGATCGATTCACGAAGACCTATTCGATCGTCCCTTGGAAGCAAGGCGAGTCCGAGCACGCGTTCAAGTTCGAGAAGGACGAGATCATCCCCTACAGCTCGGCGGGGATGCCGGGGATCCCCGACAGGGACCGTTGGAGGCAGACCCTCGAGAATTCCCTCAGGTACGAGACGTTCCATCAGGAGGCGGACCGATCTCTCGTGCTCGATGCGGTCATCGGAGTCGACGGCACGCCGCGGGAGATCGACCACGAAGTCGAGCACTACATCTACCCGGGCACCCTCGAGATCGGCACCACGTGGCTCTCGGAGCCGATCACGTCCAACCTTCCAGGATCCCACAAGTTTGAAGTGATCGGGTCGGAGATCTACGAGGGCACGAATTGCTGGGTGATTTCGTCCACGCGACAGGCGGAGGCGAATCCTGGGGTCCCCAACTCCGAGACGGTTCGCCATGCCGCTCGGGTCCTCCTCGATCCCCTGACGCTGAGCGTGCTTCGGATCGATGCAATCACGGAAGGCGTCGGGCCGCTCGGGAGCGACTTCCGCTTCGTCTATCACCTCGACATCGTGAAGTAGGTACCGAATGTTGAGTGGCAGGCGGATCGGACTCCTTCACCGGCGGGGTCGTGGCTTGGCGCTTCGGCGCGCTCGATCGAGCGCGGCGGGGCTCTTCGCAGGCCTTGTGTTCGTTGCAGGCCTGGCGACCTTGCCGGCCGGGCTCGTCCATCGGGCGGCGGCGGGAGGGAATGGGTCGGCGCCAGGCGATCCGCCCGTCGATGTCCCACCCGGTCGGATCGGGCAGGTCGTGCCGCCGATCGAACTCCGCGGTCCGGCGGGTTGCACGTGGTCGTTGCGCGAGGCGGAGGATGCCCAGGCGACCGTGATCGTCTTCCTCAACTTCGACTGCCCGATCTCCAATCGAGCCGTGCCGGTGCTGAACCAACTGGCCGATCGCCATGGCGACGAGGCAGTGGTCTTCGTCGGCCTGGTCTGCGATGCGGAGGATGCCGCCGAAGTGGATCGGAGGGTTGCGGAGGCGAAGATCCCGTTCCCGGTCTTCTTCGATCCAGACAAGGTCGTGGCATCGCACTTCGATGCGACGACCACCCCGCAGGTGTTCGTCCTCGATCGGGAGCGGGCCCTGCGGTACTCCGGTCTCGTCGACAACCTGTACACGAGCCGTCTGGAGCGGCGGCCCAAGGCCGACGCGGAGTACCTCGCGGATGCCATCGCCGCCGTCGTGGCGGGCCAGCCGGTGGCCGTCGAGCAGACGAGCCCCATCGGCTGCCCGATCGATCTGGTTGAGCGCCCGCTGATCGTGCAGGGCAGCGTCGAGTACTACCGTGACATCGCGCCGATCCTTCAGACGCACTGCCAGCAGTGCCATCGCCCGGGCGAAGTGGCTCCGTTCTCGCTGACGACCTTCGAGCATGCGGTGCAGTGGGCGGCCGACATCAAGCGCTTCACCGCGGATCGG
>JBMSXH010000439.1:0-2601 GCA_049425445.1 Phycisphaerales bacterium
GTCGACGCCGCGGTGATGGTGATCGACGCCGCCAAGGGCATCGAGCCGCAGACCCGCAAGCTCTTCGAGGTCTGCCGGATGCGGGGCGTCCCGATCTTCACCTTCATGAACAAGTGCGATCGCCCGACCAAGGATCCCCTCGAGCTCCTCGACGAGCTCGAGGCGATCCTCGGCATCGCGGCGTTCCCGGTGAACTGGCCTCTCGGCGCCGGGCACACCTTCCGCGGCGTCTACGACCGTCTCGATCGCACGCTGCACCTCTTCGATCGCGCCAAGGGCGGCGCCTCGGTCGCGCCGGTGCGCACCATGGGCCTCGACGACCCGGCGCTCGACGACCAGATCGACGAACCGGTGCTCCTTCAGGCCCGCGAGGAGATCGAGATGCTCGAGGGCGCCGGGGCCGACTTCGACCGCGACCGCGTCCTGCGCGGCGAGCTCACGCCGGTCTACTTCGGCAGCGCGATGAACAACTTCGGCGTGCAGCTGCTGCTCGACGGCTTCCTGAAGAACGCCCCGAGCCCCGGGCCGCGCCGATCCGGCGAGCGGGCCATCGAACCGTCGACCCCCGCCTTCAGCGGGTTCGTCTTCAAGATCCAGGCGAACATGGATCCCAAGCACCGCGACCGCATCGCGTTCGTGCGGATCGTCTCGGGCCGCTTCGAGCGCGAGATGCAGGTCGTGCACGTGCCGTCGGGACGCAAGGTGCGCCTCTCCAACGCGCGGCGGATGTTCGGGCAGGACCGCGAGACCGTCGACGAGGCGCTGCCGGGCGACGTCGTGGGCATCGTCGGCCACGACCGACTCGGCATCGGCGACACGCTGAGCGAGGACCGCACCATCTCCTTCCGCGAGATCCCCCGCTTCTCGCCGGAGTGCTTCGCGTACCTCCACAACCCGCAGCCCTCGAACTTCAAGCGCTTCCGACAGGGCCTCGACCAGCTGCTGCAGGAGGGCGTGGTGCAGGTGCTCGATCCGCCCGGCGATCGCAAGCTGCCGCTGCTCGCGGCGGTGGGCCCGCTCCAGTTCGAGGTCGTGCAGCATCGGCTGCTGGGCGAGTACGGCGCCGAGTCGCGGCTCGAGCGCCTGCCGTGGTCGATCGCCCGGTGGATCCGCCCGAAGGATCCGAACTCCACCGCCGAGCCGCACATCCCGCTCTCGGGCGTCGGAATCGCCACCGACCAGGACGGCCAGAAGGTCGTGCTCTTCACCGACGAGTGGGTCCGCAACGACTTCGCACGGCGGAACGAGGCGTTCGAACTGTCGGCGATTCCCTTTGCCGATCTCGGCATCGTGGGCGCCGCGGCGCGGGTGGGCACGACGACCTGATCGATGGCCGATTCGTTTCGGCGGGAGACCGACCATGGACAAGAAGACGAAGAAGCGGATCGAGGTGCTGCAGGACCGCCTTCGCCAGCGGCGGACCGTGCTCGCCAACGCGCGGAAGCAGAACGACGACCCCGCCGAGACGAAGCGCCTCGAGCAGGAGGTCGCCGATCTCGAGGCCGAATTGGCGAAGCTGAAGGAGGGATGAGACGGGGAGTTCGTCTCGAAGCCCGACCCGTCGGAACCTACGCCGCCACGCCCTCGATGAGCATCTCGCTCAGATCGACGCGGGTGCTGGCATGCTCGATGGTGATCGCACAAAGACGTCCCGATCCGTCGACGTCGAGCAGCGTCTGGTCGTCGAGGTCCTTGGTCTCCACGATCCCTTCGGCTCGAAACTCGACGTAGAGCGTGTCGGTGTCCTTGAAGTAGCGAACCTTCATGGCGGCTCCGTCAGGCGAAGAGGCGGTCGAAAGGACCGGTCGAAGAACGCGTTGTGGATCGTCTCGCCGTCGGCGAGGAGGACCACTCTCAGCCATCGTCCGTCGGCTTCGCGGATCCTACCCCAGCGGCGGTGGCGCCCGTCGGACTGGATCGCCTGGTGCTCCGGGTCGTGGGCCACCCTCAAGATCCACCCGATCGAAATCGATCGCCGATCCCGACGGCTGCGCGCCTGGACGAAGGAGGTTGAGAATCGCATGCGGCGGGCCCCTGCCCCGCATCGTCGGGTCGACTCGACACCCCGCGTCGAATCGCGGCCGAAACGCCGAAGGTCCGCAAGCAGAACGACGACCCCGCCGAGACGAAGCGCCTCGAGCAGGAGGTCGCGGACCTCGAGGCCGAACTCGCGAAGCTGAAGGATGGATGATCATGGAAGCGGGACCGAACGTCGCCTCCCGAGTCACGACGTCCCCTCCGTCTCGCTCGCTCCGCTCGCGAGCCACCTCCCCGCGACTTCGTCGCGAGGAGGAGTTTCGTCCAACGCGCGAATGAACTGCAGGCCGATCGATCGCGCGATCGCTCCACGGCATGCTCGTTCGCGCGATCGATCCACGCCACGCGCCATCGCGCGAACAGCGCAACTCCTCCCCGGCGGAGCGCAGCGACGCGGGGGAGGTGCCGAGCGAAGCGAGGCGGAGGGGACGTACGGACTCAGGAGGCGCGATTCACACCCAGCGACACGGCGGGGACGTACGACCACGCCACTGCGTTCCCACGCTATGTTCCCGCTCGATGCCCGCCCCCGCTGAAGTCGCCGCCCCCGATCACCGCGAACAG
>JBMSXH010000440.1:0-2593 GCA_049425445.1 Phycisphaerales bacterium
GCGTCTACTTCCTCACCGCCGGGGCGCTCGAGGACGATCGGACCGACGACCAGCTGCGCCGGTTCAAGGACATGGAGGAGGCGCTCCTCGCCTACGACCGCGGCTCGATCTCGCTGCATGAGCCGATCCTCGTTCGCCTGCCCCGCTTCGAGCAGCAGGTGACCAAGGAGCGCGGCCAGCCCGAGCCGATGCCTCGGAACCGCCGCATCCGCACCACGGTCGGCCGCGTGATCTTCAGCGACATCCTTCCCGACGGCATGCCCTTCTACAACTGCCCGCTCGGCAAGAAGGGCGCCGCGAGGGTCATCGACGACACGTACGAGCGTCTTGGACGTCCCGCGACGATCAAGCTGCTCGACGCGATGAAGGAGGCCGGATTCAAGGCCTCGACCACCTCGGGTCTCTCCTTCAGCATCACCGATCTCCGTATTCCGGCGGCGAAGCAGCGGCTCCTCGACGAGACGCAGAAGAAGGTCGACCGCGTCGAGAAGAGCTACCACTCCGGCGCCATCACCGAGCGGGAGCGGCACAACCAGCTGCTCGACCTGTGGGCGCAGTGCCGCGAGCAGATCACGAAGGAGCTCAGCAAGACCCTTCAGGAGGATCGCCGCGAGGCCGACGGCACCCAGGTGCCGATCGACTCCAAGGAGGGACGCCGGTACCTCAACCCCGTCTACCTCTTCATCACCTCCGGCGCACGCGGCAACGCGAGCCAGATGCAGCAGCTCGCCGGCATGCGCGGCCTGATGGCCAAGCCGAGCGGCGAGATCATCGAGACGCCGATCCGCGCGAACTTCCGCGAAGGCCTCAACGTCCTCGAGTACTTCTCCTCGACCCACGGTGCCCGCAAGGGACTTGCCGACACGGCGCTCAAGACCGCCGACTCGGGCTACCTCACGCGTCGTCTCTGCGAAGTCGCGCAGTCGCTCGTCGTCATCGAGCACGACTGCGGCACCCCCTCGGGCGTGCCGAAGCGGGCGATCTACAAGGGCGACGAGGTCGACGTGCCGCTGCACCAGTCGATCACCGGTCGCACCAGCCGTCAGACGATCATCGATCCGCGGACCGACGAGGTCATCGTCGCCGAGGACTCGCTGATCACGATGGAGATCGCGCGGCGGATCGAGTCGCTCGGGATCGACACCGTGCAGGTTCGCAGCCCGCTGACCTGCCAGACCCCCCGCGGCGTGTGCGCCTGCTGCTACGGCATGGACATGTCGACCGGCAACCTCGTCGAAGAAGGCATGGCGGTCGGCATCATCGCCGCCCAGTCGATCGGCGAGCCCGGCACCCAGCTCACGATGCGAACCTTCCACACCGGAGGCATCGCGTCGCAGGGACTCGTCGACAACGAGATCCGCGCCCTCAACGCCGGCAAGATCGTGCTCCGCGACTGCAACGCGGTGCTCGTGCAGGAAGAGGGCGTCGAGCTGCTCAAGGCCCTCAAGCGCAACGGCGAAGTCGCCGTGGTCGACGACCTCGGCCGCGAGCTCGAGAAGCACAAGGTCCCCTACGGGGCGACGATCCTCGTCCGCGAGGCCGAGACCGTCCGCAAGGGGCAGTCGATGGTCCAGTGGGACGCCTTCATGACCCCGATCCTCGCCGAGAAGTCCGGCATCGTCCGCTTCAAGGACGTCGTCGAGGGCGAGACCTGCCGTCGCGAGGATCAGAAGGGCGGCCGCTCGGCGCTCGTGGTCACCCCGCACACCGGCGAGAAGCATCCGCAGATCACCATCGAGGACGCGACCGGCACGATCCTCGACTTCCACCATCTGCCCGCCAAGGCCCGCATCGAGGTCGCGGAGGGTCAGGAGATCGTCGCCGGCGGGCTGCTCGCCCGTCAGCCGAAGGAAGGCGGACGAACGCAGGACATCGTGGGCGGTCTTCCGCGGGTCACCGAGATCTTCGAGGCGCGCACGCCGAAGGATCCGACGGTGCTCGCCGAGATCTCGGGACGCGTCGAGCTGCACAGCGACAAGCGCAAGGGCAAGATGACCATCAAGGTCGTCTCCGACGCCGGGGTCGAGCACGACCATCACGTCCCGCAGGGCAAGCAGTTGCTCGTCCACACCGGCGACCGGGTCGAGGCCGGCGACGCCCTCACCGAAGGACCGCAGATCCCCGCGGACATCCTTCGCATCAAGGGCGAGGAGCCGCTCTACCTCTACATGCTCGACGAGGTTCAGAACGTCTACCGCGCCCAGGGCGTGCCGATCAGCGACAAGCACATCGAGGTCATCCTGCGGCAGATGCTCGGCAAGGTGAAGGTCGTGAAGCCGGGCGACACCGATCTGCTCCCGAACGACGTCGTCGACAAGTTCGAGTTCCAGAGGAAGAACCGCGACGCCATCTCCAAGCTCAAGGTCCGCAATCCGGGCGGCACCGAGTTGACCCTCGGTTCGCTCGTCGACAAGGCGACCGTCAAGGACGCCAACGCCCGCGCCGAGGCGGCCGGCAAGGAGCCCGCGAGCACCGAGAAGGCGAAGCCCGCGCAGGCGAAGACGCTGCTGCTCGGCATCACCAAGGCGAGCCTCCAGTCCGACTCGTTCCTCTCCGGCGCGAGCTTCCAGGAGACCACCAAGGTGCTCACCGA
>JBMSXH010000441.1:0-2592 GCA_049425445.1 Phycisphaerales bacterium
CCTGGCGAGATCTGAAAGGGCATGGAGCGGTCCGTCGCGGGTTCGGTCGCCGTCCACCGGCGACCCGAAGGGGCGAAGTATAGAACCCCACGGACCGGGAACGCGGGCGGAGTCGGCCATTCCGCCCCCCCGAGAAGCCAGGGCCGCCGTGCTCGATCACCGATCGCCCGCGCGGATCACCGGCCGATCCGGAACGCCTGCTTCGCGGGGGTGGCCCCCTCGCAGTTCCACTGGGAGGCCTCGAGTAACTCGGCCTCGACCCGTCCGCCAAGTGCCGTCCATCGCGCCCATGTCGCCGCGGATTCCTCGTCGAGGTCGGCAGGAAGCCGGAGAATCGCGGATCCTCCCGCAGGAATCTGCGGGAACGCCACCCGCATGGCATCGTCGCCGTCGAACACGAGCCGAATCTCCAAGGCGCCTGCTGGCGCGGCCGATCCGGTGGAGGCTTCGAGCAGCACATCGTCCGGCCCAGTGCGGGGCGGGAGCAGCCCAGCACCGAATCGGGGCGTCGACTCGACGGGGATGGGGCCGATCGTTCGACGGTCCAGACCGGACGTCGATACGACCGCGAGCAGCCCCTCGCCTGCAGCGTCGATCGAATCGCCACACGGATCAAGTCGATCGGATCCCACGATCTCCAGCGTCTCGCCGGGGCAGAGGCACGGTACGCCCACGGCGCCGCCGCTGCCAACGTACGACAAGGTCGCCCCGCTCCGCACCTGGAAGGCCGCCGAGAAGGGACGTAGTTCGAGGACCGGTCGAGCCGACACGTTGGTCACAAGAACGGCGGGAAGGACCTCCCCCCTTCTCGCGGCAGGTTGATCGAGTAGCAGTTCGATGGCGAGCGACTGGTTTGGATCCGGAGCCGCGATCGCTTCGAGTCGCTGCTTCGCCGTGCGTCGGATGGGATCCTGCCACTCGCGGTCACCGGACGGCCCGAAGGTCCGGGTCTCCGACACGACCACCGTGGCCCCGGTCCGGATCTCGCACTCCGCCACGATCTCGTAGCCACCGAGCAGCAGCGTGCGAAGGCGTCGGCAATCGCCCTCGGCAAGTTCGTCGATCGGGAACTCGAAACGCTGTTCGCTCGTCACCTCGATTCGACGCCCGACCACCAGTGTCACGGAGGGCTCGTCGCGTGCAACAAGCCGCGCGGCGGTCACCGAGACGCTCTTCGCAGCCAGTTCGACCGGTGCGGGATCCTCGATCCTCGCCGGCTCAGGATCGATCGAGAGTTCGAGATCCGCCAAGGAACGCCCGGATCCCGTCGCGAGCACGCGCTGGCCGACCCGGACCCGCGCCGGAGCGATGGCTGCTTCGGCATTGCTCGCCAGAGCCGGATACTCCGAGGCGATCGCCTCCGCCGCCAACGCCTCGAGATCCACCGGGCCTGCCGATCCGACCGCGCTCCCTTGAATCGTCGCCGTCGGATTGACCATGAAGGAGCGTGTGATCGTCGATCGGTCGATCGTCGCCGAAGGCCGGAACGTGATCGACACGCCACCCTCGACCGACGCGATTCGGGGCGTCGGGAGTGCGAGTTGCGGTGCGCCGACGGATCGCCGCCACTCGCGATCCACACGGAGCGGTTCGAGCTCCATCACGCGGGACTGGTTGGCGCATCCCGCCAACCAAATACCCGCCACCGCGACGGGAACGCCGACCAGCACCGCCCAGATCGATGCATGAAAAGCCGGGACGAAGGGACGGATGGTGCGATTCATGGTCATGTCGGAGGTTCCGTTGGGACTGAATCGAGAGGCCCTTGAAGCGAGTTCGCGCGGTGACCCTGCGCTGGACCGCCGCCGCCCCGGGACGGCGAGACCGGAGTGAAGATGAGTCGAAGCCCGGTGGTACCCATGCCGTCCGGAGCCGAGACCCGGAGACGCGAGTCCTGGGGATTGATCGAGCGTGGCGACGGGCCCACGGGAGCCAACCACTCTTCGAGCTTCTCGTCGTACTGCAAGGCACCAAGGAGGTCGGACTGGGCAGGATCACCACGGCGTTGAAGATCGCGCAGCGCGATCCATCGGTCGAAGTCTGGAATCGCCGGCTCCCAACTCGTGCCGAGGTACTCGAACGACGGGACCCGCCGGCAAGCAGCCTCCGCCTCGTCGATGGCAGGAACCCATTTCCCTCGCCACTGATTGGGGACCGGTGCTCCGAGAAGCCGAGTCGCGACCTCGACGCTCATCGGGGCGGTCGCCGCGAGGATGAACTCGCTGCCACTCGTGGTCGAGATCACGATCGGGACGAGTTCGAGTCGATCGAGCGAGTCAGCCTCGTTCGGCGACCGCTCGCCGAGGACCTTCGGCTCCGCGCCGTCGAGGGAGATGGAGACGACGATCCAGTCGAGTTGCTCGCGGAAGCCGTCGAAGGCTTCGATCACTTCCTTCCGCCGCTCCCCGCAGCCTGCCCATGGCTCCAGAATCTCGGCCGAGCCCCCGGGGTCGACGGCGCGGGGCCCGAGCGCGAGCGCCCGATCGACCAGCTCGTCGAACTCGGCGCGAATCGATTCGATCGAGTCCTCGCACCATCCATCCACCGCGGCTCGCAGGCGTTCTCCGAGGGCCCGGGACGCCGAATGCGACT
>JBMSXH010000442.1:0-2584 GCA_049425445.1 Phycisphaerales bacterium
CCACGCCCATCGTGATGGCGATGGAGAGGTCGGCGATCTCGAGGTTGGCCGACTCCATCGCGTCGTAGAGATCCGCCTTCCCGAGCAGGTCGAGGTCGCCCCCCTTCGACTCCGCCTCGCGACGGAAGCGCAAGCCGTGGAGATCGACGGTGTCGTAGACGAGCAGTGCCGACGGCGCCGCCGTTCGCACGAGGGGCGCATAGTGGTGCATGACCTCGGGATAGCTGAGGAACACCATCTCCTCGCCGCCACCGTGCTCACGGAGATGCTCGGCGATCGCGGCGGGACCGAAGATCGTGCGGACGCCCTGGGAGGCGAGCGCCTGCTCGTAGCGAGGAAGCTCCGCCTCGACGTCGCTCAGCACCCAGTGGTAGTCCTCTCGACGGGCGTGGGACGCGACGGTCACCTCCCAGCCCCGCGCCACGATCGCCTCGATGATCGCCGCGAGCCGCGTCGATCCGCTCGTGCGGTCGGGGGTGGGGATGCGGTGCTCGACGACGAGCGCCCGCGAACGCGAGGGTGTCGGGGCAGGCGCCGATGGCCGACCTTCCGCCACCGCGGGCACGATCTCCTCCGTCGCAAGCCGCTGAGCGATCCGCCGCAACCGCGGCAACCGCATGATCGCGCGCTCCGCAGTCCCTCGCTTCCGTTCGATCGGCACCGGCCATGCCCGATAGATCGTCCGCAGCGAGCGAAACGCCGCCGACTCGATCGCGAGGGCACTGCGCCGCAGCGGGCCGGCGCCGCGAGCGACGATCGGAACCGACGGCCGAGACGCGTCTCGGGATCGGCCGAGGCCGGTCGCGCGGGCGATGTCGCGCCGCACCAGGATCCACTCCCCGCGAAGCACCCGCCCAAGGCAGCGGAGCGGGCGGGTGACCTTCCAGGCTCGAGCGGCGCGGAGGCGCGCGAGTTCCGACTCGAGGCGGGATCGCGTGCGGGAGAGGTCCTCGAGGTCGCGGCGATCGCGGAGCTGCGTCGACTCGAGCGCACCGATCGACTCGAGCAGCGAGTTCGCCCGCTGCGCCGCCTCCGAGCGATCCCTGACGAGTTCGGCGTCACGAACCTTCAAGATCTCGCGAAGCAGCGCCACCTCGCCGCGAAGCCGTTCGACGAGAACCTTCGCCTCCTCGTGCAGGACCTCGAGCGACTGCATGGCCTCTCGCGCCGCGGCGAGCGTCGACTCGAGCACATCGCCCCGGCGCTCCTGTTCGAGCCGGCGGGATTCGAGGAGTTCGTGCTGCGATCTCGACTCCGCCAGCGTCGACTCGAGCGACTCGATCTCCTCGGACTTCGAGTCCAGAAGCGACTCCAGCCTCGCAACCGTCGAGATCTCCTCGGCAAGACGTGCCTCGAGGCTCACGGCAGCCTCGCCCGACGCGCGAAGTTCGCCCTCGAGCGCCGCGACCCGCCGCCTCTCGCCGGCGAGTGCGCTGCCGGTCTCGACGAGTCGGGTCTCCCGATCCGCGAGCATCCGCTCCAGGCCGAGCCGGCCTTCCTTCTCGGTCGCGATCGCCCGCTCCGCCTCCTCGAGAGCCGCCGCGACGCGGACGCGGCTCGCCTCCTGCTCCTCGACCGCGACGGCCAGCTTGGACTCGAGCTCGGCCCTTGCGGACTGGAGCGACTCGATCCGATGCTCGAGCCCCGCCGCCTGCTGCGCGACGGCCTCTGCCTGGGCGAGCTTCGCGCCTGCGGCGCGGAGATCCGCCGTCCGCTGACGCAGCACCTCGTCGCGGGCCGAGATCGAGGCATGCTGCTCGGCGATGCGCCGGTGGCGCCCGCGGATCAGGCGGACCGCCCGGTCGAGCAGGCGGCACTCCTCGCGGCGCGGCGCGCGACCACCTCGGGGCGGAAGGTCGGCGTAGCCGAACGTCTCGAAGTCGGATGCGTGAAGTTCCCGGATCAGCGCAGCTGCGCGTTCGGTGACGAGTGACGCTGAATAGGGAACGATGCTCCGGTTTCGGAACGCGCCGCCGAGCGGATCCGCCCCCGCGACATCGAGGTGCTCGGCGATCATCGCCCGCAGCGCCGAGGGCTCTTCCATCCGCGCGATCATCGCGTAGTCGATCAGGGCGGGACGAAGCAGTTCCTGCTGCGGCGTCCAGTGGACATCGCGGAACGCTCCCGCCTCGTTCGCCGCGAGGTGCTCGAGAAACGCCTCGAATGCGGATGCGATGTCGTCCGCGTGCTCGATCCGTCGCTCGAGAATCCCGAGCCCGACGTAGGGACCCACCTGCAGCGGCTCCTCGAGAAGGATCTTCGACTGCCAGGCCGAGAAGAGTCGAGGCACCGGATGGCGAACCACCGAGAATCGGAGGTATCGGTCGGAAGCAAGCACGCTTCGGATCGAATCGGGATCGAGATCGGACACCGCGGGCGCAACGCGGGGGAGCAGATCGTGGATGGTCGTCTCGGGGTCGGACTCGGCGCTCCACGCCGACGCGGCCTCCACCGCCTCGCGCACGCCTTCGAGCTCCGCGAACCACCACTTGATCGACGTGCACGCGGCCTTGGGAACCGCGACATAGAAGAGCCGGTGGCGTTCGGAGCGGCAGGAGTTGCGCCGCAGATGGGTGATCAACGG
>JBMSXH010000443.1:0-2572 GCA_049425445.1 Phycisphaerales bacterium
CACCGGCTTCACCTCGGCCATGCGACGCGCGACCTCGCCGGGGTACTGGCCGAGCAGGACCGAAAGCCCGCTCGTTCGCGCGGCGATCTCCGCATCGAGCAGCGGCAGTTCCGATTCGATGATCGCCAGCGACGCCTCCGCTTCGGCGAGATCGAGCCCGGTGACGGTCCGCGCGGCGATGCGGGCCTTGACGATGTCGAGCTGCTTCGAAAGCAGCTCGATCGTGTCGGAGAGGATCGTTCGGCGAGCCTGCAGGACCCTCACCGCGATGTACGCGTTCGCGACCTCGGATCGAATGGTGATCAGGGTGTTCCGCCAGTCCTCGACGCTCGCCTGGTACTCGCCCTGCGCGAACTCGATGCTCCGGCGGATCTTGCCGAAGAGGTCGATCTCCCACGAAGCGAGGTTGAGGCCGTACGACCACGCGTTGAAGGCGTTCGGCAGCGGGCTGCCGCCAAGCAGCGCCTCGTTCATCTGGACGTACGAGTAGCCGGCGTCCGCATCCAGGCTCGGGTACAGCTTGCTGTTGGCGACGCCGAAGGTCGCGCGATACTGCTCGATCGACGCGATCGCCTGCTGGAGGTCGAGGTTGCCGGCTTCGGCCTCGGCGATGAACGCCGTCAGCAAGGGATCGTCGAACCGCTCCCACCACCGCAGCAGCTCCTCGTCGGAACTCGCGGTGGCCGGATCGGGAACATCGCCGTCCTCGACGAATCGATCGGGCAGATCGACGTCGGGCCGCTTGTAGTTCGGCCCCACGACGCAGCCTCCCAGCACCGCAAGCATCGTCGCCGCGACCTGGAGGCCCAGGATCACCCCGAACAATCGAGTTCTCGCGGGAACTGGGGACGCCTTCATGGGCGGGAACTCTACCAACCGCATCGCTTCGGCACCTTCGGTCTCGATGTGCGAGCCCGATCGGCACGCTCGACGCTTGAAAGCCGACGCGGGCTCCGTGGGGAGCCCGCGTCATGGGTGACCCGGATCGCGAGGGCTTCGATTCGACTCAATCGAGCGGCATGTAGTTGAAGGTCGATCCGCCGACCGACGCCTCGCCCATCAGCCCCTTCATGTTGTCGCAGAAGATCATCACGCCATTGCGATAGCCGGCATTCTCCGCGGCGCCGGCCTCGACGGCGACTCCGCTGGCGGTCGCGCTGCCCTTGAGGCCACCGGCCTTGAAGTTGTCGAACGCCGCCGCGTTCTCGAACAGGATGAGCATCGAGTAGCCCTGCCCGCCGATCTGCGCACCGATCGTGACGGTCGTGAATCCGGCCCAGCCGACCTGGCTTCCGTTGCGATAGACCACGCCGTGGGCGCCGCCGCCGCCGATGATGAAGCCGCCCTTGCCGGCGTCGGGGAAGACCGCGTACGCGTAGGCGTCGGCGATCTTTCCGGCGAGCGAGGGATCGTTCGACTCGAAGTTCGAGAGGGAGTTGCCCGCGGCGGCCACGAGCGACGAACGGTCGGACGCCGAGGACGGCGCCGCCGAGCAGCCGACGATGGCGGTGCTGAGGAAGGTGGCGGACGAAATGATCGCGAGCGAGCAGAGCAGGGTTCGCATGGATGCGTCTCCGTTTGAATGGGAATGAATCCGGACGGGGCGGAAGTCTACGGCGGCTCCGCGGACGCGTCGATCTCGCGACCGAGGCCGCTGTCGCGCGTGAGCGATGGAGTCGCAGAGTTCGATCGGCGGCTCAGGCGGTCCAGGCTCCAAGCAGGATCGCCAGATCCGCACCGTTCACCTCGCCGTCTCCGTTGAGGTCGGCGAGGCCGCGCCCGCCCCAGCCGCCGAGCAGGATCGCGAGGTCCGCACCGTTCACCACGCCATCGCCGTTGAGATCGGCGGGCGAATCGCTGCCGGACAGTCCCACGCGAATGATCGCGGCGAACTGGCCGAGTTCAGGCGACTGCGCGTCGATCTGCACGAACGCCCACGGCTGATCGGAGAGACCGATGCCGGGCCCCACGGTCGACGAAGCCTTGAAGTCGACGAGCGTCGCGTCGGCAAGGCCGTCTCCATCGAAGTCGAGGCCGTCGCCGATCGAGACGAGTGCCCGGGAGACGGGGCCGCCATTCTTCAATTCGGTCAGGAACAAGGTGCCCGAACCGTTGCCCCCGATCTCCCACACGTGCACGATCTGATCGAGATCGTTGATCGCGGCCCATCGCACCGCGTATCCCGAGGACAGTTCGACGCCATCGAGGATCTGGCCTTCCTGCACCACGATCGATCCGTTCACCGCGATGTACTCGTTGGTCGCCGGATCCCCGCCGGTGAGCGGACCGAAGGAGAGGTAGGTTCCTGCGTCGTTGATGCCGACGCCTCGGAAGAGTCCCCAGGCCTCGGTGGCGCCCTCGGCGATCGGATCGCCCTCGCGCTCGCGGAGCACGCCGTTCACATAGAGGAAGTCGTCGCTCGAGGTCGGCACGCCCGCCATCTTGAGGATGAGGATGGTCTCCTCGGCGTTCGACGACACGCCATACGCGAATCCGATGCCGATCGTTCCGATCTCGTAGAACTCGTCTCCCTGCTCGATCGCGTCGCCGCTGCTGACGACGAGGATCGCCG
>JBMSXH010000444.1:0-2568 GCA_049425445.1 Phycisphaerales bacterium
CCGACGACCTTCGCCCCGCGCGAGGCGGCCTCGGCGAGCAGCGGCGTGCGCTCCGGCGCGTAGACCGTGTCGAAGACGACGATCGAATCGTCGAGCGCCACATCGTCTGGAAGCGGACTTCCATCAGGATCGGGGCCCCCTTCCATGCCGACCGGTGTCGCGTTCACGAAGCCGTGGAAGCAGCCGCAGGCGAGCGAGTCGAGACCGGCCGCGGAGAGGCGCCACCGCCCGTCGCCCGCGGCGCGGAGCCGATCCGCGAGCACCTCGGCGCGTTCCTTCGTGCGGTTGGCGATCACGACGGTCGCGCCGTGTTGCGCCAGCCCCGCGGCGACCGCGGCCGCGGCTCCGCCGGCACCGAGCACCGCGATGCGCCAGCCCGCGAACGACGAGGCGTCGAGCGCGTCCGGCTCGAGTCCGAATCCCTCCGCCATCGCCTCTGCCGCCGCCGGCGCATCGGTGTTGGCGGCGACGAGCGCGCCATCGCGACGCACCAGCAGCGTGTTCGCCGCGCCGATCCTCGCCGCAAGCGGCTCGATCTCGCCACCGCGCTCCTCGACGAATCGGACGAGATGCTCCTTGTGCGGGATCGTCACCGCCGCGCCTCGGAATCCGAGCCGCGGGTGATCGAGCATCGATCCGATCGACGCCTTGAACGGCTCCCAACCCGGCGCGATCGGCATCGGCACGAGCACCGCATCGCGGCCCCGTGCCGCGAATGCGGCGTTGTGGAACGCAGGCGACTTCGAATGTCCGACCGGCCACCCGATCACGCCGTAGACCTCGGTCGCCGGACCGATCGATCGGTACCGATAGGTCTCGAGCATCTCCTCGATCGTCGGCTGGCCCTCGGCGGTCGCGAGATCGGCGTCGAGGGCGGCGTAGCTCATGAACCCGCCGAACTTGGGCGAGAGCACGCGACTCATGAGGCCGAAGGGCCCGAGACCCATGGCGGCCATCGGCCTGGGACGTTCCGCGAGCAGGTCGAACATCTCGAGGTTGTCGCGGATCGAGCGTGCCCGCCACGCGACCTTGACGAGCGCGCATGCGGGCGCGTGCGCCATGGCGGCGATCTGCTGCAGGAGATCGCGGGGCCGACCCTCGAGATCGTGCAGCGACAGGATCAGTCGCGTCTCGACCGGACGCACCTGCCCCGGATGCTCGACGGAGAGGTCGATCTTCTGCGCGAGATTGGCGCTCCTCGAATAGGACGCCCACTCGAAGTCGAGGTATCGAGGCGCGTCGCCGGAGGTGGCGATCGCCTCGATCAGGCTCACGCGATCGGTGTCGTCGCCGTCGTAGAGACCGCCCTCGGAGGCTGCGCGGATCGTGACGATCGTCGGAAGCGGCGCCTCTCGAACGAGCCGGCGAATCGCATTCGGCGCCTGCGGATCCTCGGCGAGCGCATCGACCCGCCATTCGAGGAGGTTCGCGCCTCGCGACGCCGCGAGCCGAGCCCGCTCGAGGGCCAGGCCGACCATGTCGGGCGCATCGACGGCGATGGGGACGCAGAGAAGATTCACGGGGCGGAAGCTCGCAGGATTCTCAGGATCCGAGTCGGCGAATCGCGGCGAGGGCCGAGGCCGCATCGGCGAGCGGCGGATCGACCGGGACGCGAATGTTGCCGTACGCGCCGCGAAGATCGAACCCCGCCGAATCGGCGCCGACGAGCCGGGGCGCATCGAGCCCCCAATCGGAGGGCGGACGTTCGCGCCGCTGGGCTTCCGCGATCGCCATCGCGCGGAGTTCCGAGGTCAGGTCGCGGTTGGCGGTCGAGCAGATCGCGGCTTCCTCGGCTGCGAGCGGATTGCGAAGATCGAACGCCTCTCCGTCGAGGAAGTGTCCGCGGAACTTCGCCGCGTCGATGGTGATCGACGCCCAGCGCACGTCGGGCGGCTCGCCGTGATGGATGCGCCAGCGATCGGCAAGCGCCCCATCCGGGCCATCCTCCTCGAAGCCCACGAGGGTCACCATCAGCTGCATCGAGTCCTCGTCCTCGTCGGGCAGGGCAAGCACCACGTCGAGCGAACGGAGCATGGCGACCATCACCGACGCGACGAGGCGCCCGTCGGGCGCGACCACGAGCCGGATCGGGCGCGCCTCGCCCTCGAAGAGGATGAGTCCGTCGAGATGGTCGCGAAGCCACGCCCGCGCCTCGACGACGATGGGATCGGGTTCTGACATCCGAGCGATGGTACGGGGAGCGATGGGTCGGCCTGCACCGTTGGGCGCCTTGCGAACGGGCACGAGGCCCTCGACGCCGGATCCAAGCCAACTTGGACACGCTCCTGATCCCCACGCGAAGCCTCCGCCACCAGATGCAGCGCTTCGCGGTTCGGGGTCCATCCCGTCCATCCTGTCCATCACGTCCAAACGACCGCCCGCCGAGCGAAGCGAGCACCAACCCCGTGATGTGGCCCGCCCCGATCGCGAGGCCGCGTTTCCCACACGAGCCGACTGTTGCGCGAGCCTGCCAAGCGCCCGCACCAGATGCAGCGCTTCGCGGTTCGGGGTCCATCCCGTCCATCGAGTCCATTCCGTCCAAACGACCGCCCGCCGAGCGAAGCGAGC
>JBMSXH010000445.1:0-2553 GCA_049425445.1 Phycisphaerales bacterium
ACGCACTTCGACATGGGCCGTGCGAACGTGATCGGCGACTACGCGGTCGGACTCGAAGTCGCGTTCGAGTCGCGCGAGGCGTACCAGACCTACCTCGACCACCCGAACCATCTCGAGCTGCTCGAGATCTGGAAGCCGCGCTGGACCGGCGCGACCATCTACGACGTGTGGGATCCGGGCAGCGGGCCCGCGACGCTCGACCGCGACTGATCCGCGTCAATCCTCCTCGTCGTGACGCGTGAACGCCGCGACGACCTGCGCCTGCACGTTCGGCGGCGTCGGCGCATCGCGGCGGTAGTCCATCACGAAGGATCCCTGGCCCGCGGTCATGCTCTTGAGGGTGCTCGAGTAGGTGCCCATCTCCGACAGCGGAACCTCGGCCCGAATCAGGCACATGTCTCCGGGAAGGATCTCCGTGTCGAGCACGTGGCCACGACGGCCGGAGAAGTCCGAAGTGAGATCGCCCATCGAGGACGACGGCGCGGTCACCTCGACCTCGACGATCGGCTCGAGCAACAGCGGCTTGGCCTTCAGGACCGCATCGACGAACGCACGCCGCCCCGCGGTGACGAACGCCACTTCCTTCGAGTCGACGGGATGGTGCTTGCCGTCGTAGACCTCGACCCGCACGCCGCCGAGCGGATAGCCCGCGATCGCGCCGTCGGAGAGGACCTGCCGCACGCCCTTCTCGATCGCCGGCAGGAACTGCCTCGGCACCGAGCCGCCGACCGTCGCGTCCACGAACTCGAATCCTGCCGCGGAGTCTCCGTCGAGCGGCTTCACTCGCAGGAAGACCTCGCCGAACTGGCCCGCCCCGCCGGTCTGCTTCTTGTGACGATGGTGCCCCTCCGCCACGGCCCCGATCGTCTCCTTGTAGGCGACCTTCGGAGGATGGGTGTCGAGATCGAGCTTGAAGCGGTTCTTCAGCCGTTCAAGCGCGACCCGCATGTGCAGTTCGCCCATCGCCCGCGCAACGGTCTCGTGGGTGGCGGCGACCCGCTCGACGGTGAAGGTCGGGTCCTCCTCGCAGAGCTTCGCGAGGCTCGTCGAGACCTTGGCCTCGTCGTTGCGGCTCTTCGCGCCGATCGCGAGGCCGTACATCGGACGCGGCATCTCGATCGACTTGAAGCGAAGTCCGCCGAGCTCGGGCCCGGAGTGGATCACGTCGTTGAAGTGGAGCTCGTCGATCTTCGCGAGTGCGACGATGTCGCCCGGCACCGCCTCGTGGACCTCCTTGTGGTCCTTCCCGTGCACCTCGTGGAGATGCGCGACCCGCACCGCCTTCGAACCGTCGTTGATGCGGATCGAATCGCCGGCCCGGAGCGTGCCCTGATGGATCCGCACGAGGCAGAGCTTGCCGACGAAGGGATCCGAAGTCACCTTGAAGACGTGGCCGACGAGCGACTTCGACGCGTCAGGCTCGCAGACGTAGGGCGTCTCCGATCCGTCCTCGGCGACCACCGCGAACGGCCGCGGATTGCCCTCGATCGGGCTCGGGCAGAGATGCTCGAAGACCGACAGCAGTTCGGCGATGCCGGCGCCCGACTTCGCGCTCGTGAAGCAGACCGGCACGAGATGCCCTTCGCGCAGCGCCTTCTGGAACGCGCCCCGCAGCGCCTCCGGCGAGACCGAGCCCTTCTCGAGGTACTCCGCCATGAGTTCCTCGTCGACCTCGACGGTCTGATCGACGATCCGCTGATGCGCCTCCTTCGCCGAACCGAAGGCGACCTCGCCCGACTCCGACTCCCAGAGATCGACGACCCCGGAGCCGTCGGGCGTCGGAAGGTTGATCGGCAGCACCTCGCTGCCGAAGGTCTCGCGAAGCCGATCGAGCAGCGGTTCGCAGTCGCCGACGTGCTCGTCGATGCGATTCACCACGATCATGCGGGGCAGGCGACGCTGCGCCGCGACGTTCAGGATCCGTCGCGTCGTGGTCTGGATGCCCTTGTCCGCCGCCACGACCACCGCCACCGTCTCGGTGGCAGGCAGGATCGAGAGGGTCTGCCCGAGAAAGTCGGGGAAGCCCGGGGTGTCGATCAGATGCACGAGCAGCCCGTCGTGCCGAAGCGTCGCGACCGCGGGATAGAGGCTGTGTCCGTGGGCCTTCTCCTCCGCCTCGAAGTCGCAGACGGTGTTGCCGTCCTCGATGCGTCCGGCCTTCGAGATCACGCCGGAATGCGCAAGCAGACGTTCGGCGAGCGTCGTCTTGCCGGCTGCACTGTGGCCGACGAGGGCGATGTTGCGAGTGGACCCGGTATGACGGTTGCCTGCATGGCCGTTCATCGCGGCACCTTCCTTTCAGGGGAGAGGAGCGGAAACGGAAGCAACGCGGGCCGCGGACGGCGGTGTCCATCGGGCGGCATCCTTGCCCGCGGCACCAGCGGCCGGAGATTCGATCCGGCAAGTCGAGTGTAAAGCCGCCACCAGAATGGCAAGCGATCTTCCGGAGGATTTGCCGCGTCTCGCTCGCCCCGCGCACGCGAACGCAACCCGACTCGCCCACCGAGCCGATACCTCGCGGATGCACCTGAACGCCACCGATCTCGCCACGCT
>JBMSXH010000446.1:0-2549 GCA_049425445.1 Phycisphaerales bacterium
CCGAGCGCCCGCGGTGAAGCACCCCCCGGACTCCACCGCGAGCGACTCAGGCCCCGCCCTCGTCCCCATCCACCCGGAACGTCTCCACCGCCTCGCAGAGGTTCCGCAGCGCTCGCTGCAGGTCGACCGCGGCCTCGCTGAACTCCTTCGCGCTCGCCCCCACCGACGTCGCGCCCTGCTCGAGGCTCGAGATCGACTGCGTGATCTGCAAGGCGCCCTGCGCCTGGCTCTGCATGCCTTCCCGCACCTGCGAGACCTGGCCGCTTCCCTCGTTGACCCGCTCGATCATTCGGGACATCTGGCTCGCGAGCCGCGACGCCTCCGCCACGCCCGACCGCACCCGATCGTCGAAGCGCTTCATCTCGCCCACGCCCGCCGCGACCGCCTCCTGCATCTGACGCACCATGCGGTCGATGTCGAGCGTCGCCTCCGCGGTCTGATCGGCGAGCCGGCGGATCTCCCGCGCGACCACCATGAAGCCCACCCCGAATTCGCCGGCCTTCTCCGCCTCGAGCGCGGCGTTCACGGAAAGCAGGTTGGTCTGGTCCGCGACCTTGGTGATCGTGGTCACGACCGCGCCGATGCCGGTGGCCTTCTCGTCGATCGCCGCGAGCCGCGAGGAGACCGAGGAGGTCCCCTGCTCGAGGCTCCGCATCGAGTCCTCCATCGACTGCAGATCGCGTCGTCCCTCGTCGGCCATCGATGCGGTGTCGGAGGCCGCGCCGTCGACGGCTTCCATCATCGAACGCAGTTCCTCGGCGGTCGCGGCGATCTGTCGGCTCGCCGCCGCGATCTCGACCACCGAGGCGCCGAACGTGGCCGCGGCCGCAGCCTGATCGCGCCCGCCCGCGGCGACCTCGTCGCTCGTCGTCTGCAGCCTGACCGTCGACTCGCGCACCCGCCCGACCAGTTCGCGAAGTCGCTCGCCCATCGCCCCGACGCCCCGCGAGAGGTCCCCCGCCTCGTCGCGGTCGTCGCCGGCCTGCACCCTCGTGGCCAGATCGCCCGCGGCGATGCGCTCGACCGAGCCGAGGGTCGAACCGATGCGGCGACTGAGCGAGCGCGACATCCGCACCAGCAGACCGATGAGGATCGCGAGCCCGGCCCCGGCGACGAGCGCATTCGAAGTCGCCATCGCGAACACCGGCGCGAGCAGCGTGGAGCGAGGCAACCGCACCACGAGCAGCCAGTCGCCGGTCGGCACCCGCGTGACCGCGTAGTAGCACGTCTCGCCGAGCACCGGGTCGACCGCATCCACGGTGAAGGAGCGTCGCCGATCGCGATCGAACTGCGCGAAGAGCGAGGCGTAGGGCGTGTCCGAAGCGGACTGGATCCGCAGCGCCTCGCCGCCGCGAGACGACTCGGCCCTCCGCTGATCCGTGGTGGCGGCGACGAACGTGCCCCGCGAGAGCAGGAAGGCGTCGGCCTCGAGATCCGAGACCACGTCCATCAGCACCGCGTCGACGCTCTCGAGGCTGAAGTCGATGCCGACCACGCCCTTGAACTCGCCCTCGATGAACAGCTGGCCCATCATCGAGACCATCTGCACGCCGACGTAGTCGTAGGGCGCCGTGACGTAGGGCTCGCGACGCCCGCTCTCGGCGAGCCGCTTCGGCTCGACGTACCACTCGGTGCTCGGATCGTCGATGTCGACGAGCAGTTCGACGATGAATCGATTCGGGTCCGCGGCGTCGCGCTTCCAGTACGGAATGAACCGGCCGGTGGCGTCGATCGCGCCGGGCAGCCGCGCGTCGCCCACCCAGGCGGCGTCCTGTCCGTCGGCGTTCGGCTCGTAGCCGTAGCAGAGCCCGGCGATCTCGGGATTGGCCTGGAGCACTTCGCGCAGGAACTCGACCGACTCGACGCGGCGCCCGAAGAGCCCTCCCGCCGCGGCATCGGCGACGGTGCGACCGACCGCGACGAGCTTCGCGTTCTTCGCGTCGATCGTCATCGCCGCGGACTGCGCCGCCTCGAGCAGCAGCATCGTGCGATCCTGCTCGAGCTGCATGAACGCGCGGTTGCCGGAGAAGGCGACGGTGAAGCCGAAGACCGCCGCCGCCGGCACGATCCCGTAGAGGACCATGCGACCGAGCAGGCTGTGGCGGAACGATCGGCGTGGTTGCATGCGGTTGGTGTGGCCTAAGGGGGCGCGGCCGCGAGCCGGCACGCCGCTCGAACGGAGACCGCCGCGAACCGCCGTTATCGGGCGACGCGGCGTCGGGGCTTGATCCGCGGGCCTCGGCGGCGGCGGAGGTCAGGGGAGCGATCGACAGCGCCGCGGGACGAGCGAGGGTTCCCGCTCGAGCGCTGGTTCGCGGGGCGGATCCAGCCCCGGCAAGCCCGCATGTCCGGGCGCCGCCGGCACAACCCGAACCCACCCGCGGGCCGAGCGGGCCGAACCTCTTGCCGCCTCGAAGGCGAGGGGTATACTCCGCGACCCGCCGCAAGGCAGGTGACCCGAGAAGGGTCGTTCGCGGGTGTAGCTCAGTGGTAGAGCGTCACGTTGCCAACGTGAATGTCGAGGGTTCAAGTCCCTTCACCCGCTTGCT
>JBMSXH010000447.1:0-2549 GCA_049425445.1 Phycisphaerales bacterium
CCCGTCTTGCTGGTCCTGTTGCTGCTGGTTCTGTTGCTGCTCCTGCCGCTCGAGTTCGTCGATCGTCCTCTCGATCTCCCGAATCGTGCGGTGGGTCAGTTCGGCGTTGGCTCGGGCATCGCGATCCTCGCGATCGGATCGCACGGCATCGCGAAAGTGCTTCAACGCGGCACGAAGCGGGACGAGCGCCTGCTGCAGCGACTCGATCGCCTCCGCGGGCGCCGTTGCTTCGCCATCCTGCGGGGCAGACGCTGCCTCCACGAGTTCGACGCCCTCGCGATACCGGGCGTTGCCCTGATTGAACATGGCCCGCTGCGCGAGCGAGGCGTCGGGGGAGAGCGCCGCTTCCTCGAAGAGCATCGCGGCCTCGCCGAACCGTCCTGCCTCGAACGCGCAGAGGCCGAGGTTGTAGGCCAGTCTCGGATCGGTCGAGACGGCGCGGGCCTCCGCGAGCAGCGGCTCGGCCTTCGCGAAGTCGCCCGACTCGAGCCACTGCTGAGCCTCGCGAATCCACGCCGCACGAGTGGCGGGATCGATCGTGGGGGGCGCCGCACCCGGCGCCAAGGCGGGGGGCGGCTCCGCGGTGGGCGAGGCGTCGGCGGAGGGAGCGCTCGCGGCCTCCTGTGGAACGGCCGCAGCCTGCGGCACGACCGAGCCCACGACCGCGGCGAGGAGGAGTGCGGCCAACAGGAAGCTCGACGAGATCTCGACGCGATTCATGCGGCACGTCTCCCGGGGGTGTCCTCGTGGGCCTTCATGCCGTTGGAGGAACTGGCGGCATCGTCACGCGCGATGCCGAACCAACCGCCGCGTCGGTCGCTGATCACCGTCTCGGCGACGAGCAGCAGCAAGGCGAGCCCGGCGAACCACTGAAATCGCGGCGTCGAGCGCCGGATGGTCGTCGATTCCTGCTCGGCGCGTTCGAGGCTGTCGAGCGCGACCTCCATCGCCTCGGCCATGTCCAGTTGCTTCGTGCCCGCGGGGAAGTAGGCACCGCCACCTGCCAGAGCCACCTCGCGAAGCGCGGTGTCGTCCATGCGGGTCCAGACCTCTTGACCTTCATGCATGAGCCATCGGCGTCCCGACGGCGTGTCGATGGGAATGCGGGCTCCGTCTCCGGAGTCGCCGAGTCCGACGGTGAAGACCCGCACGCCGAGATCCGCGTACGCCTTCGAGGCCGCCTCGACCGGGAAGCTGCCCTGGTCTTCGCCGTCGGTGAGCACGACGATGACCTTCGCGCCCTTCTGGGTGTCCGTGAAGCTCTCCGCAGCCATGCGGATCGCGTCGCCGAGCAGGGACCCGCCGCGGATCGTCGACTCCGGGGCCAGTTCGCGGAGGCTCATCAACAGGAGGTCGTCGTTCAACGTGAGCGGGCAGCGGAGGCTCGCGGTGCCGGCGTAGGCGATGAGCCCGACGCGATCGCCGGGCAGGGCCTCGATGGCGTCCTCGATGAACGACTTGGCGCGATCGAGGCGGCTGGGGGAGGCGTCCTCGGCGAGCATCGAGCGAGAGACGTCGACCACGAAGAAGCAGTCGAGGCCCCGGCGCTGGACCTCCTCGTACTGGAAGCCCCAACGAGGATCGAGCAGCGCCACCACGAGCATCGCCATCGCGGCAAGGGTGAGAATCGTTCGTGCGACCGGCCGGACGAAGCTCACCCGTGGGGCGATCTGGGCGAGCAGCGGCGGGTCGGCGAAGCGGCGGAGTTGCCGAAGGCGTCCGCGTGATCGCCAGAGGGCGATGGCCGCGACGACCAGCACCAGCCAGAGCCATCGCATCGCCTCGGGATGGTTGAACTCGAGTTCGGACGGAATCACGGCAGCCTCCTGAGTCGAGTGCCCGAGAGCAGGAGATCGAGGCCAAGCAGGATCAGCGGCACGATCAGCAGCGGTGGCACGGCGAAGCCGGCCATCCGAAACGAGTCGGTCGCGAAGTCCTCGAACTGCCGATAGCGTCGCTGCTCGGTGCGGGTCTTCTCGAGCGCGTCGATCGTCTCGTAGATCTCGACGAGGCTGTCGGTGTCGGTGGCGCGGAAGTACTCGCCGCCGGTGGTCCGCGCCACCTCGCGGAGCGTGTCCTCGTCGATCGAAACGGGCCCGTCGCGGAGCACGGTGCGGCCCATGAACTGCACCGGCACCTTCGCGAAGCCTCGGGTGCCCACGCCGATCGTGTAGATCTTGATGCCGTAGGCCTTCGCGATCTCCGCGGCGACCGCCGGCTCGAGGTCGCCGGCAGTGTTCTCGCCGTCGGTCAGCAGGATCATGATCCGGCTCTTGATCTCCTTGCGGTCCTCGAGATCGCGAAGGCGCTCGACCGAAAGGGCGATCGCGTCGCCGATCGCCGTGCCGTCCTCGTCGGGACGCTCCGCCATGCGGATCGAGGCGAGCGCCCCGAGCACGTGGTCGTGATCGAGCGTGAGCGGACAGAGGCTGTCCGCGAAGCCGGCGAACGTGATCAGTCCGATGAGGTCGTCCGGTCGCCCGGGAAGTCCATCGCCTCCGACAATGAAGTCCTTGGCGACCGACTTCACCGCCGACAGTCGGTCGACG
>JBMSXH010000448.1:0-2542 GCA_049425445.1 Phycisphaerales bacterium
CGCGGGGGCTCATCCAACTCGGGGCCTCGCTCGGGGTCCCGGGATTCGCCTCGCCGGGAACGACCGCCGCCATCGATGCGGCTGCTGGTGCGAGGGTGAGGATCAAGGCCAGCAGGCCGCGTCGCGCGATCGATCGTGGGGACATGCAGGGCTCCGGTGAACTGAGCGAAAAACGAAGGATGGGCCGGGGACGGGATACCGAACAACCGTCTGGATGTTCGCGGCGTCGCGAACGGAGCGGCGTCAGAAGCATTGCCGGGCCTCTGAACCCGCTGGGAGATGATTCCTCCAACGAAGGAGGTTGCAAGTCGAAACCGTCGCTTCCTTCGCCCTTGGCCGCTTCCTGGTTCCGAAATCCCGCCGTCTCGGACCCACTCGGCGGACTGGGCGGCCGCCCACTACCATCCCCTCCCCATGGCCGCGGCGAAGAAGAAGGACGGGGCGGACGGCCTCGAACCGGTCATCGAGAATCGCCGCGCCCGGCACGACTACGCGATCGAGGAGACCCTCGAATGCGGGATCGAGCTGCGTGGGACGGAGGTCAAGTCGGTTCGGCACGGGCACGCGAGTCTTGCCGAGGGCTGGGTGCTGGCGGAGGACGAGCCGCCGAAGCTCAGCCTTCAGAACGTCCACATCGCCGAGTACCCGCCGGCCGGGGCCCATCGGCAGCACGAGCCCAACCGGCCCCGGCGGCTGCTCGCCCACAAGCGCGAGATTCGCAGGCTGGCGGTCGAGATTCGCGCCCGAGGCGCGTCCCTCGTTCCGCTCAAGATGTACTTCCTCCGCGGCAAGGTGAAGCTCCTCGTGGGGCTCGCGATCGGCCGCAAGAAGGTGGACAAGCGACAGGCGATCGCGGCCAAGGAGGCCAAGCGCGACATCGAGCGCGAGACCTCCCGGCGGCGCTTCGACCGTTGATCGCGCGAGGAGCTTCGGCATGGAATCGGCCAACTCGGAACCGGACCGCGCGCTCGAAGCGCTGATCGAAGGCAACCGCCGATGGGCGTCCCGGGTCGAGTCGCGGCAGCCGGGCTTCTTCGCCTCGCTCAAGGCGCAGCAGCGCCCTCGCTACCTCTGGATCGGCTGCGCGGACAGCCGCGTGCCCGCCAACGAGATCGTCGATCTTCCGCCGGGCGAGGTGTTCGTTCATCGCAACGTCGCGAACATCGTGGTGCACTCCGACCTCAATTGCCTCTCGGTGCTCGAGTTCGGACTGCGAGTCCTCGGCATTCGCGACGTGATCGTCTGCGGGCACTATGGATGCGGCGGCGTCGAGGCGGCGCTCAAGCCTTCGGAAGGGCGCCTTGTGGACCACTGGATCCGACACATCCGGGACATCGCGAAGTTCTACCGGCCCGAACTCGAGGCGATCGAGGACCCCGTCGACCGCCGGCGCCGACTCTGCGAACTCAACGTCGCGGTGCAGGTCGTGCACGTCGACGAGTCGCCGGTGGTGCAGTCGTGCCGTGCCTCCGGCGAGGAGATCCGCGTTCACGGGTGGATCTACGACGTGGCGGACGGTCTCCTGCGGGATCTGACGCCGACCGTCGCGGACGTGCGGGCGCACGAGCCCGCCTGAGCCGCGAACCTCAGGGGCTCGGCATCGGAATGCAGGTGCCGGACGGCTCGGTCCGCTTCCCCTCGAGGCACTCGACGATCGTCGCCGCGACCGCCTCGGGCGACAGCGTTCGCGCGTGAGGAATCGTCTTCTCGGGGAAGTTCATGCGAAGGAGCGGCGTCTCGACCGCGCCGGGATTGACCGCGAAGGCGCGGATCCCATGACGCCGTCCCTCGTTCGCGACCGAACGCGTCAGGCTGTCGAGCGCCGACTTGCTCGCGGCGTAGGCGAAGAAGCCGGCGAACGGATCGGAGGTTCCGATCGTCGAGACGTTCACGACGCAGCCGGATCGCTGACGGCTCATCAGCGGCCACGCCGCGGCGATCAGCAGCGCCGGGCCGAAGGTGTTGACCGCGAAGGTCCGCTCGAGGAGCCCGAGGTCGGTCGTCTCGATCGGTGCGAGGGGCGCGATGCCCGCCGCGTTCACGAGATGATCGATCCTGCCGAACCTCGCGACCGCCCGGGGGATCACGGAGCGGGCCGCGGCGGGATCGCCGAGATCCGCCTCGAGCACCTCGATCTCGACGTCCGGATGGGCCTCCCGAATGGAACCGGCCGCATCGCGCAACTTGGAGAGCGTGCGCCCCACCAGGGCGAGGCGATGGCCGGCCGCGGCGAGGCGTCGCGCCGTGGCGAGTCCGATTCCGGATCCGGCTCCGGTGACGATCGTGACGGGAGCAGCGGGAGAGGACGATTCGATGGACATGGCAGGAATGGGTTCGACGCGGAAGGCGCCCGACGTCTCACCGACGTCTCGAGGGGCCGCAACGCTCTCGACTCTGACAGAGCGTCCACCGGCTTCGATCGAACTCCGCGATCGGTGTCGCGATCCTCGACGGATTGCGGCACGTCGCGAGGTTCGGCGCGCGACGATCAGCCGAGCAGACGCATCAGGTCGTTGTAGAAGGTCACGATGAACAGTCCGCC
>JBMSXH010000449.1:0-2540 GCA_049425445.1 Phycisphaerales bacterium
CCTCGTCGAAGCCGTTGAGCTGCGTGGAGAGTCCGCGCATCGCCTCGACGAAGCCTTCCATGCCGCCGACGCCGTCCTGAAGACCGCTGACCCCGGCGACGAGCTCGTTGACGCCCTGCACGGTGCGGACGAGCTGGAGGTAGTCGCCCATGCGGCCTGCGGTCGACTCGAGCTGCGCGAAGAGCACCTCGGATCCCATCAGCACCCGTTGATGCGCGAGCGCCGCCTCGTCGAGCACCTTCAGGACGCCCGCCCAGAGGTTCCGCTCGTCGGGCGTGAGCTTGCGGGCCTTCTGCCGGACCGCGGCGAGGTCGCGCACGGTGCGGTAGTGGGCGATCAGCCGCTGCTTGCGGATCGGATCGCTCGTGGCGTTGATGCGCTTCGCGATGCCGTCGAGCAGCACCTCGGCGCTGCGATCCGGCTCCGCCTGCCCAGGCTTCGAGCTCTCGACGGCGGTCGCAAGCCGACCCCGGATCTCGCCGATGCGCGACGCGAGATAGGTCTGCGCCTCCCACATCGGCTCGATCACGTTCTCGCGAACCGCGAGCACCTCTTGGATCGCCTCGACGCTCAGTTCGACCGCCGCCTCGGTGCGTCCCTCGTCCATGAGGGTCACCGCCTGCTCGATCTTCGCGGTGAAGCTGCCGAAGCTCTGATCGAGCTCCTGCGACAGCGGCCGGACCGAGCCCTGCAGCGTCTGCACGATGAGGCCGAAGTCGTAGGGGTCGACGGCGGTTGTGGCGGCCGCCGGGGCGACCATCACCGTTTCGACCTGCGGTGCGGCGGTTGCCGCGGCCGCCACCGGGCCGACCTGGATGCGGCCGATCTCGGTGGACTGCGCCGACGCGACACCGGTGGCCGCGGCCATGACGATCGTTCCGAACAGAGTCGTTCGTCTCATCGGAGTCCCTCCTCGTCGCCTTGGCGACCGCTCTTGGCAAGCACCTGGCTGCGGAGCGAGGGATCCTCGATCTGCCGCCAGGAGTTCTCGGCGGCGACCACGTCGCCGTCCATGTAGCGCTTCGTGCCCTGCACGAGACGCTCGAGGTCGGCGACCTTCGCCCGCTCCTGCTCGTCGGACGCGCTGCCCGACGCCGCCGCGATCGAGGTCTCCGCCTCGGCCAGCCTTCCGGCCTGAAGTTCCATCGTCGCCTGACGCAGCGACGTGTCGAAGCCGACCTGCTTCTGCGAGTTGCAGCCGACGAGGACCGCCGCCGCGACTCCGATTCCAAACACTGCCCGCAACCTTCTCATGGGCGATCTCCTTCGTTGGATCCGGCTCGCCACGCGGCGTGCCCGAGATGAAGGAGGCGACGGCTCGGGAGACTTGCAGCGGAATTGGGGAGATTCTCGACGGCGGCGTGGGCACCCCCCTCGCAGGCAGGCGACCCGGCGCGTCCGCTCCCTGGCGGCGCCACGCGATGCCAACACGCTTGAATCCCGAGCGAGGCGAGCGAGCCGGAGGACACTCCTCCCCGGCGGCGCGCAGCGACGTGGGACCAACGCGGCTCCCGAGCGAGGCGAGCCGGAGGGGCCGTCCAACCTCGGAAGGGGTTCGACACGCCTCACGCAGCCGCGCGCACCGCCATCGACGAGCCCGTCAGTCGCTCGGCAAGCGAACCGCTCCGCGCGCCACCAGCCCTTCGAGCGCGTCGATCCGCGCCGAACCTGTCACCAACTCGAGCAGGCGTTCCGGCTTCGCGTCAGGCTCGATCGCCATCGCCGCGGCGACCGCCGCACTGACGAGGGCCGCGGCGTAGGAGGTGCCTTCGACGAGTTCGGATCGACCTCGCGTGGTCGCCACGACCAACGCCTCGCCGGGAGCCGAGCACTCGACTCGGCGAACTCCGAAGCCCGAGCGCGGGCCGCTCGACTCCCCTGCCGGCACGTGGTGGCCCATCAGGATTCCATCGGGCCCGTGGGCTGCGACCGCGATCACGTTGGGACGATCGATCGAGGCCGGAAAGATCGGTTCGCGATCGAGGTCGCGTCCATCGTTGCCGGCGGCGCAGACCACGATCACCCCGTCGCGCTCGAGCCGATCCCACACCGGATCGCCTGCGAGGCTCGCGAGTTCGCTCCGATCGACCGGCACGCCAAGCGACACGTTGACGACCTTCGCGCCGAGGTCGGCCGCGGCGCGGAGCGCCAACAGCACCGTGTTCGCATTCCCGCGTGGCGTGCGCCATCGCGGTCCCGGCTCCGCCGCCGCAACCACGATCGGCAGCAGCGTCGCCTTGGGAAGCGCGCCTTGGACCTCGGGCGACGTCTCGAGCCGCCTCGCCGCGATGAGCGAGGCGATCGCGGGCCACGCGGTTCGCGGGATCGAGCCCCGAGCGGAGACTCCGGCTCCGCAGAGCCTGCCGGTAGGGTTCCAGGACCTCGAGCATGCCATCGGGATCGCGTCGGACGAGTCGGGCCCGGATCCCTTCGGCCAGCGCCTCTTCGAAGGAGTCCACGCCGAGGGCCTCCTGGATCGCCCCCAGGGGCAATCCGTCGATCCAGGAGAGACGCACGAGCACATCTCGGACCTCCATGGA
>JBMSXH010000450.1:0-2532 GCA_049425445.1 Phycisphaerales bacterium
CACGCCGTGCTTGGCGATGTGGGCACGAATCCAGTCGAGGAGCCGCCGGGTCGTCCAGTTCACGAGATCGACGGAGGCGGAATGTCCGGTTGCTTCGTGCATGGGGAAAGGAGATTCCGGGATCGAGCGGGGGAACGGGCGGCCGTTGCTTGCACGGAGGTCGGCTTCTTCCGACGTCGGTTCGTGGAGTATCCGCGAAGGAGGCGTCTCGACTTCAACCGGGGGCGTTTTCGCCGCCTCGTCGCCCGGACGCCGAAGTTGCGCCGGTTATCATCTCGCCCCCGAACCGGAGCGTGCTGGTGGTCGCTCCACCCGCCGGTCCGGCCTCCGAGACCTGTGGAGGTCGAACGCCGCCTGCCAATTCGGTCCGTTCCGCACCCCGCCTCGGCCAACCCGAGCCCTCGCATGCCCCTCCCCATGAGCCACGACGCCTCCGCCTCCAACCGTCTCGCCCCCCTTGCTTCGGCGGTTCGCGACCGCGACGTCTTCGACGCCATCGAGTTCGAGCACGGTCGCCTCTCCTGCAAGGCTCGCGATGCCGCGGCGGACGCCTTCTACCGGCTCGAGTCGCGCGACGGCCGAGTGCTGGTGAGCCTCGTCACGCCGGACCGCTGGCTGAGCGAGTCGATCGAGTCGGATCTCATGCACTACGGCGACCCGCTCGAGGAACTCGTCGCCGAGGAACTCGCGGAGTTCGATCTCGAGGTGCCGGAGTCCGAACTGGTGGTGAAGCACTTCCGCAGCGACGACCTGCTCTACACCTTCGAGACGCCCCTGCCGCCTTCGATCGCCGCCGACGCCGACAAGACGCTCCGTTTCCTGCTCGCCTACGAAGCCGCCTTCCGGGCGCTGGGCGACATGAGCGGCTCCGACGAAGATTGATCCCGGTCGCCGGCCGCCCCCCCTACCAATGCCTCCACGCGTGCTCATGCTCGGCTGGGAGTTCCCCCCGTTCATCACGGGCGGGCTTGGCACCGCATGCTTTGGACTCACCAAGGCGCTCGATCGGGCGGGCGTCGCGGTGACCTTCGTGTTGCCGCGTCCCATTCCGCCCGAGAGTTCCTCGCACGTCGAACTGATCACGCCGGGACGGCTCCCCCTTCGAGTCGAAGGGCCGCCACCCGCACCGCCGCAGGCGACGAGCCCGCCGCGCAGCACGCCGGCCCAGCCCGGTCCTTCACCCGAAGCGCCCTCCTCGCCGGAGTGGTGGCGCGAACTCGAGGCGCAGCGGATCGGCCCGCTCGCCGAGCGATTCCGGCACACCAAGTTCCTGCCGCTGCCGGAGTCCTTCATCCCGGCGTACACGTCGACGGCCACGCCCACCCCGACTGGCGTCTGGGAGCGGATCGTCGCCGAGGGCGGACTCTCGTTCTCGCGGCTTCAGTCGATCGCCCGCAGCGGCGGGCTGGGAAGCGTGGCGGGGGCCGAGGGTCCTGAAGGAACCCCTGAGGATCGCCTCGACCTGACGCTCGTCGAGATGCTGCCGGAAGCCGGTCCGCCGGAACGCCGTCGCAGCGCGTATGGGCCGATGGCCGCCGACTACAGCGGCGACCTCGTGGCGGAAGCCGATCGCTACGCCCGCTTCTGCGTCGACGCGGCGGAGGACGTCGAGTTCGACGTGATCCACGCCCACGACTGGCTGACCTATCCGGCGGGCCTCACGCTCTCGCGAATGACCGGCAAGCCGCTCGTCGTGCACGTGCATGCGACGGAGTTCGACCGATCGGGCGAGCACGTCAACCAGGCGGTCTACAACATCGAGCGCCGCGGCATGCACGGGGCCGCCCGCGTCATCACCGTGAGCATGCTCACCCGCAACATCGCGGTGAACCGCTACGGCGTGAATCCCGCGAAGATCGACGTGGTCTACAACGGCGTCGATCTCGAGCCGACCGCCGCGGGCCTGCAGCCGATCGGCCAGCGCGACAAGATCGTGCTCTACTTCGGACGCATCACCCACCAGAAGGGGCCCGAGTACTTCCTCGCCTCCGCCAAGCGGGTGCTCGAGCTCGTCGAGGACGTCAAGTTCGTGGTGGCGGGTTCGGGCGATCTCGCCGCGAGCATGATCCAGCGGGCCGCGGAGATGGGGATCGGCCACAAGGTCCTCTTCACGGGCTTCCTGCGCGGCAAGGACATCGCGCGGGTCTTCGCGATCGCCGATCTCTACGTGATGCCGAGCGTCTCCGAACCCTTCGGCATCGCGCCGCTCGAAGCCCTGAGCCACAACGTGCCGGTCCTGATCAGCAAGAGCTCGGGGGTGAGCGAAGTGCTCGTCAACGCGCTGAAGGTCGACTTCTGGGATGTGGACGACATGGCGAACAAGATCATCGCCGTGCTTCGGCATCCCCCGCTCTCCCGCACGCTCGTCGAGCACGGGCAGTTCGAGGTTCGCGGGATCACCTGGGACGGCGCGGCGACGAAGTGCGTGCAGAGCTACGAGGCGGCGATCGGAGACAGGAGTAAGTAGAGAGGAGTAAGGAGAGAGGAGTAAGGAGAGAGGAGTAAGGAGAGAGGAGAGAGGAGACGAACCTC
>JBMSXH010000451.1:0-2516 GCA_049425445.1 Phycisphaerales bacterium
GGGGGGCGGGCGGGGTTGATTGAATCCCGCCCCGCCCCCGTCCGAAGCCCTCGGACTCGCTTGCCCCCTCCGGAGCCTCCATCCATGCTGGCCTCAGTCCTGATCGCTGCCGTCTCGCTCGCCGCCGTTCCCGCCCCGGCTTCAACCTCCGCCGATGCGATTCCCGCCGTCGCGGTCGCAAGCGGTCGGCTCGACACCCTCGTCGCGGCCGTGACCGCTGCCGGGCTCGCGGAGGCGATCTCGGGCGAAGGCCCCTTCACCGTCTTCGCGCCGACCGACGAGGCGTTTTCACGGATCCCGAAGGAGACGCTCGCCGGGCTCCTCGAACCACGGAACCGCGACACGCTCGTTCGGATCCTCAAGCATCACGTCGTCCCCGGCCGGCTCAAGGCCGCGGACCTCGTCGGGCTCGAGTCGGTGGAGACCCTCGCCGGCACCACCCTTGAACTCGGCGGACTTCGCGGACGACTGCTGGTCGCCGACGCGGTTGTCGAGACCGCCGACGTCTCCGCCTCGAATGGTGTGGTGCATCTGATCGATCGAGTGCTGATGCCGCCGGCGCAGGTTCCTCCGCTGATGACGCTTCTCGAGAACGCCGTCGATCGCGGCGCTCCGCTCTTCAACGACGGCAATCCCGCCGCGTGCGCGGCCGTCTATGCGACCGCCCTCGAGGCCGCGGTGCTGGTCGAGGACTTCGGCATCGACGCCAACGCGCGTCGACGCATCGCGACGCGGCTTGCGGAGATCGAGTCGATGTCCGACGCCCGCGAGCAGGCCTGGGCGTATCGACGGATCATCGACAGTCTCGTCGCGGCCGTGCAGCAGGGTCAGATCGCGATGAAGCCGACCTCCGCCGCGGTGCCGGTCTCCGCGAACAAGGCCTCGGCGGGCCGCATGATCTTCGCCTTCGACGACGCGGGCGAGGTCCGTCGCTGGTTCACCGTGCTCGACGGCGTGATGGGCGGACTTTCGACCGGGCGCATCGCGGCCGGAAGCGGCACGCTCGTCTTCGACGGTGCGACCTCGCTCGAGAACAACGGCGGTTTCAGTTCGATGCGGGTCGATCTGGCCGACGGCCTCTTCGACGGATACGACGCGGTGAAGCTGCGGGTCAAGGGCGACGGACGCGAGTATCGACTTGGTGCGAAGTCCGGTCGTGGAGCCGGAGCCGGCGGCTACTGGGCCCCGTTCGCGACCGAGAAGGACCGGTGGATCGAGGTGATCGTCCCGATCGCGGACCTCGACCGGCACTTCATGGGTCAGCAGTTGCCCGGCCGCCTCGATCCGGCGGATCTGCGAAGCCTCGAGTTCTACATCTACGACAAGAAGGCCGGCCCGTTCCGCCTCGAACTCGACACCATCGAGGCGGTGCGGATGAAGGACCAGTCGTTCGACGCCTGATCGGGCCTCGAAGCCGGATCAGCACGCGGCGGCGGACCGATCCTTCGCCGAGGCCGCTCGAGCGCGCCGGGCGACCTTCGAACGAACGGGCTCATGGGCGATCGCTCGACGGTGCCGCGCGAAGGCGGCTTCGACGAGGGTGCGGGTGAAGCCCACATGGCCGTCTGGATCGTGCGCGAGGCACAGGTCGGCGCCGCCGTAGTCCGCAGGCGGGAAGTAGATCCCGCAGTTGGCGTTGAGTTCGAGCATGAACGGCGTGCCGTCGCGATCCACCCGCAGGTCGAATCGGGCGAAGCTCGCGGCGCCGAGCGCCGTGAAGAGCCGGCCGCACTCGTCCCGCAACCTCGCATCGAGCGTGCGGTCCTCGACCGGAAACGCCTGCATCCCGTCGTAGTCGACCCACTTCAGATTCTCGTGCTTGAAGTGCTCGCCATCGGGGAATCGGTACTGGATCGGGGTGTAGACGATCGGGCGATCGGGCTTGCGAGGGTGCTCCGCGACGAGCACGGTGCACTCGATCCCGTCGATGTACTCCTCGACGAGGGCCGCGCCGTGTCGCGACATCATCTTGCGGGCCTGGATCCGAAGCCCCGCCGGCGAGCAGACCTTCGATCGACGACTGAGGTCGATGCTCGCGTAGCTGCTGTGATGCTTGACGAAGAGGGGAAAGCGCAGCCTCGTGCAGGCTCGATCGAGATCGGCCTCGGTGCGGACCGTGACCGAGGCCGGTGAGGCGATCCCGAGGCGGCGGCACACCCGCTTCATGTGCTCGCGTCCCGGCTCGTAGCACGCCGACACGGCGCCGACGAACGGAACGCGGCGCCGCTCGAGGGTCTCGACCACCTCGATCCCGGGGAGTTCCTGATCCGCGGCGCCGTCGCACAGATTGAAGTAGAGGTCGAATTCCTTCGAGTCGATGAGCGACTCGACCGCGGCGACCGATGTGTGCTTGTCGAGCAGCGTGGCGACATGCCATCGCGCGTCGGGCAGGAACGGACGCGGATCGCACGGCCAGTCGTCCTCGGCGAATGGAACCGCATCGAGGTCCTGCGTGGTGATGAGGCAGATGCGAAGGGGATGAACTCTCCGTGGCATTGGGGGAAGAGTACCGGATG
>JBMSXH010000452.1:0-2514 GCA_049425445.1 Phycisphaerales bacterium
GCCGAGGGTGCGGAGGATGCCGGGGATGTTGGCGACCTCGACGATCTCCTCCTCGGTGGAGGGTGCCGCCGTCTCGGAGGCGGAGTCGGAATCCTCGTTCGCCTCGCCCTCGTTCGACGAAGTCTCGGCGTCCGTCGCGGCCTTCGCCTTGCGGCGGCCCTTTCCGTCCCGCACGAGCCAGGCGTAGCGGGTGGGCAGTCGCTCGCCGCTGACCGACTCCTCCTGGACGAGCGCGTAGTCGTCGATCGCGATCCGCTGCTTCGCGAGCGTCTCGAAGAGTCGCTCGAGCTCGCGGTTCTCGTGCAGTTCACGCAGCATCGCGCGTCGGCTCGGATCGCTCGCCGGCTCGCCGACGGTCTCGATCGAGAGCCCGGTCGACTCGGCGAAGGCGAGGGCGTCGGCCTCCGACCAGAAGAGGCGCTCGCCGTCGGCGAAGGAGAGGTGGTGGGTGGGCAGGCGATTCGCGCCGGAGGGATCGTTCGCCCGCTGGGAGAGCAGGTCGGCGAAGACCAGCCCGCGTCGGCGCGAGACCGACACGAGCTCGTCGAGCCGGTGCAGCGTGCGGAGGATGCGGCGGAGCTCCTCGGTCTCGATCCGGTGCGTCACCGCGCCGGAGTCGTCCCGCACCGCGAGGCACGCGTGCTTGAGGGCGAGATCGGCCAGGGTCTCCGCCATCTGCTTGTCGCTGATCACGTACTGATGCTGCTTGCCGCGGCTCACCATGAAGAGCGGAGGCTGCGCGATGTGGATCTTGCCCTGCCGGATGAGCTCGGGCATCTGCCGGAAGAAGAAGGTCAGCAGCAGCGTGCGGATGTGCGATCCGTCGACGTCGGCGTCGGTCATGATGATGACCCGGCCGTAGCGCAGCTTCGCGATGTCGAAGTCCTCGCCGATGCCGCACTGGAGCGCCTGCACGAGGGTGCGGATCTCCTCGAAGCCGAGCACCTTGTCGAGCCGGGCCTTCTCCACGTTGAGCAGCTTGCCGCGGAGGGGAAGGATCGCCTGCGTCACGTGGTCGCGGCCGCCCTTCGCCGAGCCGCCTGCGGAGTCGCCCTCGACGATGAACATCTCGGTGCGCTCGACGTCGTTGGAGGAGCAGTCGGAGAGCTTGTGCGGCATGCCGCCGCCGTCCATCTCGCCCTTGCGGCGGATGAGCTCGCGGGCCTTGCGGGCGGCCTCGCGGGCCTCCGCGGCGAGCACCGCCTTCTGGCAGATCCGCTTCGCGTCGGTGGGATGCTCCTCGAGCCAGCGGCCGAGATGCTCCGCGACGCCGGCGGAGATGAACGCCTCGACCTCGGGGTTGAGGAGCTTCTCCTTGGTCTGGTTGTTGAACTGCGGATTCGGGAGCCGCACCGCGATCACCGCGGTCATGCCCTCGCGGAGATCCTCTCCCGAGAGCGCGAGGTCCTTCACGAGGTTGTTCTTGCGGGCGTAGTGGCCGATCACGCGGGTGAGCGCGGCCTTGAAGCCCTGCAGGTGGGTTCCGCCGTCGGGATTGAAGATGTTGTTGCCGTAGGCGAGCAGGTTCTCGCTGGTGGCGTCGGTGTACTGGAACGCGATCTCCGCGGTCAGCCCCGTCTCCTCCTCGCTGCTTCGGTAGTGGATGCAGGGCGAGACCACGTGCTTCACCGAGGTGAGGTGCGCGACGTAGGCGGCGACGCCGTCGGGATCGTGGAAGGTCTCCTCGCGCTGGCGGCCTTCCGAGTCGACGCGCTCGTCGATGAAGCGGATCGTCACGCCGGGATTGAGGTAGGCGAGTTCGCGCAGGCGATGCTCGAGGGTCTCGAAGCGGAAGACCGGGTCGGGAAAGATCTCGGGATCGGGCAGGAAGGAGATCTTGGTGCCGGACTTGTTCGGATCGGGCGAGGCGCCGACCTCGTGCAGCGGCTCGGTGACCTCGCCGCGCGAGAAGCCGATTCGGTACAGGCGTCCGTTCTTCGAGACCTCGACGACCGTCCACTCGGACAGGGCGTTCACGCACTTGATGCCCACGCCATGGAGGCCGCCGGAGACCTTGTAGGCGTTGTCGCCGAACTTGCCGCCCGCGTGGAGCGCGGTGAGGATCACCTCGACCGCGGGGCGGCCGTTGATCTGCGGGTTCTCGTGCTTCATGGGATCGACCGGCATGCCCCGGCCGTCGTCGACCACCGAGCACGAGCCGTCGACGCCGATCCGAACCACGACCTGGGTGGCGAATCCGGCCATCACCTCGTCGATCGAGTTGTCGACGCACTCGTAGACGAGGTGGTGCAGGGCGTTCAGGCCGGTCCCGCCGACGTACATGCCCGGCCGCTTGCGAATCGCCTCGAGGCCCTCGAGGACCTGGATCGAATCGGAGGTGTAGGCGTCGCCGCCGGCGGGGGCTTCGGACTTGGCGGGGTCGGTCATGCGTCTCTTCGGGAATGGCCTTCGGGCGATCGCGATGGTCCGGGAACTTCCGCGGAATCCCGGCGATCGGGCAAGCGGGAAGTCTACCCGGGAGGGCGTGTCCGGACCTCTCCGCGGGCCCATCTC
>JBMSXH010000453.1:0-2499 GCA_049425445.1 Phycisphaerales bacterium
GGCGCCCGAAGCGAGAGAGGAGAGGAGGAGAAGAGGAGACGAACCCTGGGACCGCCGCCCGTTGCCATCGCCGCCGCCGACCACTACCGTCCTTCCCCATGAGCCAGTCGCCGCTTGCCTGCCAGGTCCACGTCCACGTTCACGGAACCGTGATCCGGCTCGAAGGATCCGCCGGGATCGAGGGGCAGCCCCACCTCGATCGAGCGGTGATGAAGGCGATGGCCGGCAAGCCGACGCGGGTCGTCGTCGATATGCGGGATCTCGAGTTCCTTGCGAGCCTGGCGCTTGGTTCGCTGGTGACGCTCTCGAAGTCGGTGCGGTCCTCGGGGGGAACGGTCCGGATCGGCGGGCTTCGTCCCGCGGTGCAGGAGGTCTTCCGTCGAAGCAGGCTCGAGGGGCTCTTCGAGATCGTTCCGGAACTCGAAGGCCTCGACGCCCTGCTGGCGGAGTCCGAGGCGGGACCATCTTCGAAGCCCGCGTCCTGATTCCGGCGCCATCGCGATCCGCATCGCCTGCGCATCCGGACCTTTCCGCCCGTCCTCTCGGGGGATCGTGGGCGGTGCCGCAGCCCGCCGCGGGAGGCCGGGCTCCGGTCGACCGATACCATCGGTCTCGGGTCGTCAGGAACTCCTCCGCATGAGCCTTCGCTTCGATGCCAGCCAGCAGCTCCGCACCGGGCAGCATCTGCGCCTCGCGCCGAAGCTCATCCAGTCGATGGAGATCCTGCAGCTGCCGCTTCCGGCGCTCGAGGAGCGGATCGAGCGGGAACTCGAGTCGAACGTGGCGCTCGAACTGGCCGAGGCGGCACCGGCGGAATCCGAGGATGGATCCACGCACGACGGCGCCCCCGGACTCGCGGCCGACGGAACCGCCGAGCAGTTCGAGCGCTTGCGGGACATGGAGCGCCGCTACGGCGAGCTGTGGAACGGCGAGCGATCGTCCCGCGCGGGCAACCGGTTCGCGGGGGAGCGGGACCCCAAGATGGCGGCGATGGCCAACGCACCGAGCCGCGGCGAAAGCCTCGAGTCGCAGCTCTCGCGGCAATGGTCGCTCGTCGATGCCGAACCGGACATCGCGGCCGCCGGTGAGCGGATCCTGGAGTTCGTCGACGAGGATGGACTGCTGCATACGAGCCTCGAACAGATCCTCGATCAGAGCCGAAGCCGTCCGGGCGTGGCATGGTCGATGGCGCTGCTTGAAGCGGCCCTCGCGCGGCTGCAGCGGGAACTCGAACCCGCCGGCGTTGCGGCGAGGGACCTCCGAGAGTCGCTGCGGCTGCAGATCGAGGCTCAGATTCGGGACGCGGCCCGAGAGGGCACGCACGCCGCCGGCGAGTCCGAGGCGACCGCGTGGACGGATGCGCTCGAACTCGTGGAGCACCACTACGACGACCTGCTGCAGAACCGTCTGCCGAGGATCGCTCAGCAGTCCAAGCTCTCGATGGATCGGATCAACGAGGCGCGCGAGCGACTTCGCAAGCTCTCGATCGCGCCGGGCAGGGAGCTGGTCGAGAGCCGGGATGGTCCGGTCTATCCCGATGTCATCGTCGAGTACGACCCGACGGAGGATCGCTATGTCGCGGCGCTGCAGGAAGGCACGCTTCCTTCGCTGCGGATCAGTCCCCAGTACCGAAGGATGGCGAAGGACCGCACGCTGGACGCGGAGACCCGTCGCTTCGTCGCGGACGGAGTGCGCAGTGCCGGCTGGCTGATCGACTCGATCAATCAGCGCAGCAACACCCTGCTGCGGGTCGTCGAGAAGGTGATCGAGCGACAGCGTGAGTTCCTCGACCACGGTCCGCACTTCCTCAAGCCGATGCCCATGATCGACGTGGCGGCCGAACTCGGACTGCACGTGGGCACCGTGAGCCGCGCCGTCAGCGAGAAGTGGATCCAGACGCCGCGGGGGATCTTCCCCCTTCGGAAGCTCTTCTCGGGCGGGCAGGAGTCGAGCGACGGCGAGGATCGTTCCTGGGAGGCGATCAAGGCCGAGCTCAAGGAGGTCGTCGACGCGGAGGACCGCACGAAGCCCCTCAGCGACCGCGCGATCGCCGAGGCGCTCGAGGCCCGCGGGATCCGCATCGCGAGGCGGACGGTGGTCAAGTACCGCGAGCAGATGGGCATTCCCTCGGCACGGCAGCGTCGCGAGCATCGCTGAGCGGCGGTCAGGCGACGGGTAGCATCGTCGCCTCGTGACGACGACCGCTCGCCGAATCTTCATCACCGGTGCGACCGGAGGCCTCGGACGACGGCTCGTCGTCGATCGATTGGCGCGGGGCGACTCGATGGTCGTGCTCTCTCGTCGACCCGACGAGGCCCGTCGCCTGTTTGCGGCGGTCGCCAATCCCCGGATCGAGGTGGTGGAGGGCGATCCGGGAGTCCCGGGCCGATGGCAGCGTCTCGTCGGGGCGTGCGACGCGGTGGTGCATCTGGCGGGCGAACCCATCGCCGCGAGGCGCTGGAACGCCGAGGTTCGCGAGGCGATTCGCCGAAGCCGAGT
>JBMSXH010000454.1:0-2487 GCA_049425445.1 Phycisphaerales bacterium
CTCCGACCGACCGACCTCTGATCGCCGCTACTCTTCCGTCCGATGGCGGACGTCCTGCTCTCCCAGGTCTCGAAGGTCTACCCCGGCGGGGTGAAGGCGGTCGATGCGATCGACCTCGCGATCGCCGACGGGGAGTTCGTGGTGCTCGTGGGTCCCTCCGGCTGCGGCAAGAGCACGACCCTTCGCATGATCGCGGGCCTCGAGGAGATCTCCTCCGGCACGATCTCGATCGGCGGGCGGGTGGTGAACGAGGTCCCGGCGCGGGATCGCGACATCGCGATGGTCTTCCAGAGCTACGCGCTCTACCCGCATCTCTCGGTCCGGCAGAACCTCGAGTTCCCGCTGCTGCGCCGCCGCCGCCACGCGAGCCTGCTGCGGAGCCTCGTGTCGCCCTCCTACGCGAAGGCGCGGCGCGGCGAGATCGCCGCGATGGCCGAGCGCGTCGAGAAGGCGGCGAAGACGCTCGAGATCACCGCGCTGCTTGCCCGCAAGCCGAAGGAGCTCTCGGGCGGCCAGCGGCAGCGGGTGGCGCTTGGACGAGCGCTCGTGCGCGATCCGGCGGTCTTCCTGCTCGACGAGCCGCTCTCGAACCTCGACGCCCGGCTGCGGCTCGAGATGCGGGCGGAGCTTCGCATGCTGCACCGCCGCACCGGCGGCACGATGGTGCATGTCACGCACGATCAGGAGGAGGCGATGACGCTCGGCGACCGGCTCGTCGTCATGAAGGACGGCGTGATCCGGCAGGCCGGGTCGCCGATCGAGATCTACGAGGAACCCGCCGACGCCTTCGTCGCAGGCTTCATCGGCACGCCGGCGATGAACCTCATCGATGGCGAGGTGCGGTTCGGCGACTCGAAGGCGACCTTCCACGCGGGATCCGCCGCCGCGGCGGCCTTCTCGCTCGAACTGCCTCCGTCGCTCGCAGAAGTCGCCCGGAGACACGCCCGCGGCGCGGAGTCGCTGCCGACGACGCTCGGCGTGCGTCCCGACGCGGTGCGGCCGTCGGGCGAAGCGAATCGATCCGGCGTCTCGGCCTCGCTCGAGGCGCTCGAGCGCTACGGCGATCGCGTCGATCTCGTGCTCGACGCCGGAGGCGTTCGGATCGTCAGTCGCGGCGAAGGGTCGAACGCCGCCGCGACGCTTCGCGAAGGTGCGCCCGTCGCGATCGCGCTCGATCTTGCCAAGGCGCACCTCTTCGGACGCGACGACGCGGCGAAGCGGCTTCGATAGCGACTCGCCGCGCCGCGATCACTCCGCGGTGAACTTGTGCACCATGCGGTGGCGGTAGATCCGCTTCGGCTCGAGGATCACGTCCGGCCAGCCCTCGACGCCCTGCTTGTTGATGCTGTCTGGGAAGGCCTGGGTCTCGAGGCAGAGGCCGTCGAACTTCTCGTAGGTCGCCCCGCCCTTGCCCGTGATCCCGTCGAGGAAGTTGCCGCTGTAGAACTGGATGCCCGGCTGGTTCGAGAAGATCTCGAGGGTGCGGCCGGTCTTCGGATCGCGAAGCTTCGCGCAGAGCCAGGTCCTGCCGTCGCCTCCCTCCGGGTCGACCACGAGGTTGATGTCGTAGCCGCCCGGATCGGTTGCGGTCGCGGGAAGCTGCCCGATGTCGCGGCCGACGGCCTTCGTGGTGCGGAAGTCGAAGGGCGTTCCCTCGACCGATGCGAGCTCGCCGGTGGTGATGAGCGTCGCATCGACCGGCGTGTAGCGTGCGGCGGGGATCATGAGTTCGTGCTCGAGGATCGATCCCGAGTCGTGGCCCGCGAGGTTCCAGTAGGTGTGGTGCGCGAGGTTGACCGGGGTCTTGGCGTCGCTGTTGGCGGACAGGTCGACGACGAGTTCGTCGTCCTCGGTGAGGGTGTAGGTGACGAGTGCGGTGACGCCGCCGGGGTACCCCTCCTCGCCGGCGGGCGAGACGTACCGGAACATCACGGAGGCTCCGCGCGGCGTCATGCGCGTCGATCCCTCCCACACCACCTTGTCGAAGCCCTTCGCGCCGCCGTGCAGGTGGTTCGGCCCGTTGTTGGTGGTGACCTGGTACTCCTGCCCGTCGATCGAGAACTTGCCGCCCGCGATGCGGTTGGCGACGCGGCCCGCGGTGCATCCGAAGTACGGATTGTTCTCGATGTACTCCGCGAGGCTGCCGCGTCCGAGGGCGACGTCGGCGAAGTTGCCGTCGCGGTCCGGCACGATGATCTCGGTGATGATCGTGCCGTAGTCGGTCGCCTTGACGGTGGTGCCCTTGGAGTTCTTCAGGGTGTGCAGCATGACCGCGCGCCCGTCGATGTCGCCCCACAGTTCGCTCGAGACGCTTCCGGTCGCACGGGCGGCGCGCTTCGTCGATCCATCCGCGTCGAGCGGGTTCTGCTGCTTCACGGTGGTTCCCTTGGTGGGTGCAGTGGCGGGCCTGGTCGGCCGCGTGCCGCGATCGGGCGTGACGGGCGGCGCCTTCTGCGGTCCGTCTGGAGTCTTGGTCGGCGGCTGCTG
>JBMSXH010000455.1:0-2479 GCA_049425445.1 Phycisphaerales bacterium
AAGAGTTGCACCCGAAGTGACCGATCCGATGTCGGGGGCGACGCTTGCGCGCCGGGTCCCCTCCGCTGTGGGATCGGATCGAGTCACTCAAGCCGAATGGCCGAGTTCCCTGGCGACCCTCCGCTCCAACTGCACAAGTAGCCTTATGCGTTGGTGGTCCTTCACCAGCTCTGACCGTTGCCGATCAGTTCGATCCCGTCATCACCGCAGTCCGTTCCGCCTGGCCGATTGCTCGGTCGGCGGTGTCACCGCTGGCCTCTTCGGGCTACGAGGAGCATCCCAGTCGCACCGAGCCGAGTGAAGGGAGTTATCCACCAACTTACTGTTCTGTTACGAGGACTTCTCCACGCCTGGCGCGCGTGCAGGTCGGGATTGTGGACAACCCTTGAGGGCCGGCGAACGACGGGCCGACTGAAATCATCCGCCGACGCGGAACATCTCCACCTTCGGGAGTCGGTTCGCCGTCGCGGCGTCTCGCAGCTCGGAGTAGCGATCGTCACGCGACGCCCAGCGGTCGCGGAGCGCATCGCGGAGCGCCCGAGGATCGGCCACCGGTCGCAGATGGCGCTTCACGTCGATCCCGTCGGCGGCGAACAGGCAGGTGTACAGCCGACCGTCGGCGCTCACGCGGGCGCGCGTGCAATCGCCGCAGAAGGGAGCGCTGACGGAGGCGATGAGCCCGATCTCCCCTCGCCCGTCCACGTAGCGGTAGCGGTTCGCCACCTCACCCGGACGCGACGGTGCGATCGGCTCGACGGGGTGCAGTGCATGGATGCGCGAGAGGATCTCGTTCGCCGGAAGCACTTCGTCGAGCCGCCAGCCGTTCGTCGTCCCCACATCCATGTACTCGATCAGCCGCAGGGTGTGGCCCTCCGCGCGCGCATACGCGACGAGCGCAGGGATCTCTCCGTCGTTCATCCCGCGACGGATCACCGCGTTCAACTTGATCCCGCGGAATCCTGCCGCGACCGCCGCCCCGATCCCCTCGAGGACACGATCGAGCGGAAGTGCGCTCCCGGACATGCGAGCAAACGTCGCCGGGTCGAGTGCATCGAGCGACACGGTGATCCGGTTCAGGCCCGCTGCCCTAAGCGGCGCAGCGAGACCTGCGAGCAACGAGCCGTTCGTGGTCAGCGCAATGTCGAGCGGCTCACCGCCAAGCGCCTCGTTCGCATCCAGAGCACGCAGGAGAGCTACCAGCCGTTCCAGATCGCGACGAACGAGCGGCTCGCCCCCGGTGATGCGCAGCGTGCGCGCGCCGAGCGCCACCAGCTCGCCTGCCACGAGGGCGAGCTCTTCGAATGTGAGGAGCTCCGCGCGTGGCAAGAAGGCAAAGTCAGGTCCGAACACCTCCGCTGGCATGCAGTAGCCGCAGCGGAAGTTGCAGCGGTCGGTCACGGAGAGTCGAACGTCGCGGAGCGGACGTCGGCGTGTGTCGACCGGGGCGCCGCTGAAGATCGGGAGCGTCTGTGCGCTTCGTGTCATCTCGCTAGTGTAGGCGTCGGAGGAACGGAGGCGGAGCTACTCCTCTGCGGCGCCGGTGTTGCTGCGGATCGTCTCCACCACGTTGCCGTCGGCGAGGGTGGTCACATCCCCGAGGGCGCGTCCTTCGGCGATGTCACGCAAGAGGCGACGCATGATCTTCCCCGAGCGCGTCTTCGGCAGGTCGGGGACGAAGAGGAGGAACTTCGGTCGCGCAATCGCGCCGATCTGCTTCGCCACATGGGCGCGCAGCTCGGTCGCGAAGGCCTCCGATGCCTCGACGCCCTTCTTCAGGATCACGAAGGCGAAGATCGCTTGGCCGGTGAGGGGGTCGTTCTTGCCGACCACGGCGGCCTCGGCAACATCGTGGTGGTCCACAAGCGCCGACTCGACCTCGATCGTGCTGATGCGGTGCGCGGAGATGTTCATCACGTCGTCCACGCGACCGAGGAGCCAGTAGTAGCCATCTTCGTCGCGGCGCGCACCGTCACCGGCGAAATAGGAGCCCGGGAAGCGGCTCCAGTAGGTCTCCTTGAAACGTGCGGGGTCGCCCCAGATGCCGCGCAACATCGAAGGCCACGGCTTGGTCAACGTGAGGAATCCGCCGGAGCCGAGCGGGACGCTCGCTCCGCCCCCGTCCACAACATCTGCGCTCACGCCCGGCATCGCAAAGGTCGCCGAGCCCGGCTTCGTCGTCGTCACGCCGGGCAGCGGGCTGATCATGATCGAGCCGGTCTCCGTCTGCCACCAGGTGTCCACCACCGGCGTGCGACCGCCGCCGATGACGCTGCGGTACCAGAGCCACGCCTCGGGATTGATCGGCTCGCCGACGGAGCCGAGCAGACGCAGCGAGCTGAGGTCGTGCCTCTTCGGATGCTCCTCGCCTTGGCGCATGAAGGCGCGGATCGCCGTCGGCGCGCAGTAGAGGATGTTGACCTTCATCTCTTCGACGATCTGCCACCAGCGATCCCATGCTGGCGTATCTGGTGTTCCTTCA
>JBMSXH010000456.1:0-2464 GCA_049425445.1 Phycisphaerales bacterium
CCGCTTCCGATGCGTTCGAGGTGATCGTCGAAGGCGTCGGAGGCCATGCGGCGCTGCCGCACCTTCTGCGCAACCCCCTGCTCGCGGCCGGTGCGATCGCGGCGAGCCTGCCGACGCTGCCCGCCATCGTGGCGAGTGCCACCGACTCGGCGGTCGTCACGCCGACGCTGCTTCGCGCCGGCGATGCATTCAACGTCATTCCGCCTTCGGCGAGGATCGCCGGCACGATCCGCACGCTTCGCGAGCAGACTCGCGAGCGGCTGCATCGGGCCTTCGCTGAGCGCTGCGAGGGGCTTGCGGCAGCCTACGGCTGCACCGCGAAGGTCGAGATTCGCGGGGGCTACCCGGTCACGGTCAACGATCCGGAGGCGTGCAGCCGATTCGATGCGGCGATGCTCGCGGCGATCGGAGGCGATCGGGTCGAACAGGTCGCGGAGCCGACCATGGGCTCGGAGGACTTCTCGTACTACGGCCAGCACGTGCCCGCCTGCTTCTATCTGCTCGGGCTGCAGGCGGAGGGCGCCACCGCGGTGCCGCCGCTGCATTCCCCGCACTTCGACTTCGTCGACGAGGCGCTCTCGACCGGCATCGCGGCGATGACGGCACTGGCGCTGGAGGGTTGATCGCTCCGCCCGCGACACCCGATCGTCCCGCACGGGCCTTTCGGACCCTGACGATTCGGTCGAATCGAGTCGAAGTGCAGCCGGAAGTCCGGCCGGCCATGGACCGGACGGCAACCGGTGACACCCTAGAACCGAAGACACGCCGATGTTCTCGCTCGTGATCGCCCACGCCCCTCAGAGAGATCCTTCAGCATGCCCGCACGCCATCTCGCCCTCGCCGTCTTCGGATCGATGCTCCTTGCAGGTGCCGCGATCGCGGCCCCCCCCCCCGCCGCTATCCGCGGCGCCCCGAAGCATCGAACCGGTACCAGCCGGCGCGGCCGCCTGGCCCGAGGCGTTCACGCAAGCCATCCGAAGCGCAGAGTCGTCCATCGTCCTGAACGAGGTCGATCTCGGCGGCGGGCTGCGGGCGCGGCTCGAACTCGAACGCGCCACCGCACTCGACGACTCGGTTCGGATCGTCGCCTCTCGGTTCGTGCGCTCCGGTCGGGGCGGACGCATCGAGAACCGCGAACTGCCGGCGCCGGATCTCGCGATGCGCCGCGGCGTGGCGAAGGACGCGGCGGGCAACATCCTCGGCGAGGCGTGGATCGCGGCGGGACGCACCATGCTCGGCGGCTTCGTGCGGCTCGAGGACGGAATGCGCTTCATCTCGTCGGCTCCGCGTGGCGCGGCGCGGCCGCCGCTCGCCTTCGATCCGGCGAGCGTCGCGGCGTCGCTGCTCCCGAGCGGCGGACCGTTCTGCGAGGTGCTCGAGCCAGGCTCTGCCGGAGGCGGCGGATCGAGCGAGGGCGGCGTCGCCGGCGTGCTCTCGCAGTGCTACGAGCTCGCGGTGGCGATCGAGACCGACGCCGAGTTCACGGGATCGCTCTTCGGCGGCGATCTCGAAGCCGCGACCGAGTACGCGACCGCGTTGCTCGCGGCGAGCAGCGAGATCTTCGAACTCGACCTCGCGGTCCGCTTCCGGATGTCCTTCCTCCGACTGTGGGAAGGCGAGGATCCATGGGATCAGACCGCGACCGGCGCGCAGCTCGGTCAGTTTCGCGATCACTGGCAGGCCCTCATGTCCGACGTGCCCCGGGATCTGGCCCACTTCTTCTCGGGCCGCGGGCTCGGTGGCGGGGTGGCGTGGCTGCCGGGAGTCTGCGGCAGCTACGGCTACGCGCTCTCGGCCAATCTCGGCGGGAGCTTCCCGTATCCGCTCGAGGACCATCGCCACGAGAACTGGGACCTCTTCGTCGTCTCGCACGAGTTCGGCCACAACGTGGGCGCTCCGCACACGCACTCGATGTCGCCGCCGCTCGACGGTTGCGGAAACAGCGACTGCTCGCAGGCCTACGGCGGCACGATCATGAGCTACTGCCACATCTGCCCAGGTGGTCTCTCGAACATCGTGCTCGGCTTCCACCCCGGCTCGATCGCGTCGATGCTCGCAACGCTCGCGAACGTCTCGTGCGACTATTCGGGCGGTCCGGAACCGCAAGCCGAGCCCGACTCGGCGACCGGCTTCGCGGGCGAGCCGCTCGAGATCGACGTGCTTCGCAACGATCGCGGCGGCGAGTGCTCCGAGGTCGTTCTCGCCGAGCACGATCCGACCACCGCCGCGGGACATGCCGTCGACACCTTCGTCGGAGACGACGGCCGCTCCTGGATCGTGGTGGTCGCCGACGGGGCCGCCCAAGGCGAGGACTCCTTCACCTACCGGATCCTCGACGCGTTCGGCGGAACCGATGAGGCCGAGGTCGTGCTGGATTGGGTCTCGCCGCGACGCGCCGCGGCGGTGGCCGGAGCGTTGGACGGAATCTTCGGCCAGCACTACGAGATCCCGGAGAGCAGCCAAT
>JBMSXH010000457.1:0-2450 GCA_049425445.1 Phycisphaerales bacterium
GTCTCCTCTCTCCTCTCTCCTCTTCTCTTAGCCCTTCTCGCGTCGGGCGCAGCCCGAAGCGACAGCCGAACTCGCGCGTTACCCTTGAACCACGCCCTCCCGGAACGCTCCCATGCCCAGCCTGCTTCGCACCATCCTTGCGGTCATCGTCGGCCTGGTGGCCGGTGGCCTCGTCAACTACGGCCTCGTCCTCGTCGGCGCCGCGGTGGTTCCGCCGCCCGAGGGCGTCGATGTCTCGAACCTCGAGAGCATTCGCGCCAACATCGGTTCGTACTCGGCGATCCAACTGCTCCCGCCCTTCTTCGCCCATGCATTGGGCACGCTCGTCGGTGCCCTGGTCGCAACCGCGCTTCACCCACGTCGCTCGCTCGGCGCAGCGCTCTTCGTCGGCGCGTGGTTCCTCATCGGCGGGATCTCGATGATCGTGATGATCCCGGAGACGCCGGCGTGGTTCGCCGTGCTCGACCTCGGCGTGGCGTATCTGCCCATGGCCTGGCTTGGTTGGCGGCTGGTCGCGCGGATGGCGACTCGCGCGCCATCGGCCGAGCGATCCTGATCGTCGCGGCGGAGGTCCGAGCCGCCTTCGGTGAGAAGAACAGGGTTCGCCGAGGCCGCGCGCCGACGATCAACCGTGTGCGGCGCGAATCTCGACTGGCGGATTCGGCTTCGCCGCCCGGACGCCCTCGCGGAGATCGATGGGGGTCGGGGCCGGACGCGTCCAACTCGTCGCGGTGACGCGACCGCTCCGCCAGAGTTCGATCACCGTGAAGCCGAACTCCTGAGGCACCCCCTCGTCGAGCAGGCTTCCGCCGTTGCCGGCGATCAACTGCCTCACCCCCCCCGCGATCGTCGCGTACGACCAGCGATGGCGATGCGCGCAGAGGTAGGCGACGATCGACTCGCGTTCGCCGAGCAACTCGCACATCGACGCGGCGAGGCGATGCTCGCCGCAGTTGAAGATCGATCCATTCCCGTCGCTGTCGAAGGAGGCGGGATCCGCGTCCTCCGGCCAGAGGATCGGCTTGTGTCCCAGCACGAAGATCCGCGACGACGTCTCGGAGGCCTCGAGCGTCTCGTCGAGCCACGACACCGGAGTCCAGCCGGGAACCATCAGGCCCCGAGTCCCGGGAACGCGCCGCCCCTCGAACTCGACCGCATCGGGCGGCTCCTGCAGGCACTCGTCCGGCGGCATCGCCGTCGAGCGGCTGTCGGTGTCGAGCACCACGAAGCGGATCGAACCACCGCGAGCGTCCTCGGCGTCGAACCACCACGAGTGCGAGCCTCGCGGGCCCGTCAGCAGGTCGCCACCATGCGAGGCGGCCGTCGGCCCAGTATCGGTGGGATGCGGACCGCCGCGAGAGTCGACCCACGTGCGCCAGACCACGGCCGCGTCGGGATCGGGAACCTCGTACCAGTTCTCGGCCGACGTCTGCACGGCGCGATTCAGCTCGTGGTTTCCGGGAATCGGCACCAGACGCACCTCGCTCGCGGCGAGCGGCGAGGCCGACCAGAGCCGCTGCCACGCCTCGAGTTGCCCGGCAAGCACCTCGCCGCTGGTCTCGTTGCGCACAAGATCGCCGACCAGGAAGAAGAACTCCGGCCGGCGCGGCAACGCGGCGACGTCGCGCAGCGTCTGCTCGAGTTGGGGCTCGTTGGCGGTGCTGCTTCCGATGAGAAGTCGACCTTCCCGCGATGCCGGCCATCCGACCTGGTTGCATCCCACCACCACGAACGAGAACTCGACCTCGTCCTCGATCTTGGCTGCGCCCCCACCGCTCGCCGGCACCGACTCTCGACACGACGAGCATCCGAGCACGACCACGCCGACGAGCAGGACGATCCGAGCGAGCGGCGCGGCCATCCGAGTCGGGATCGGAGCGCGGCGCGATGGCGAAGGCGGATCGGACGCACACGCTGGTCGGGAGGTCGCGGCTCGCGGCACGAATCGAATCGAGGTCATCGATCGAGTGTATCGGCGGCCTCGCTTCGACCGAGACCACGGACCGCGGGCTGGGAGATCGAGTCGCCCGTGCCTCGGCGCAGGATCGATCGCACTCGCACCTCGACGCGACGACGACCGGGGAGAACGACGGTAGTCGATGCCGTCCGCACGGCGGCCTCACGACCGGTGCAGGATTCGCTCGGCCTGCGCGAGTTGCAGTCTCGTGGCAGACACCGATCCACACGACGACGACGCGCGAATCAACGACCGAATCGATGAACGAATGAATACTCGAAGGAGCGGTCGGAGCGGGCGAGGCCCGACCGCGAACTTCGATCAGTCCTGGTAGATCATCCACCACCGCCCGCCGAGATCCAGTTCCCAGTTGGTGTTCCACCCACTGAACGAGCCCGTCGGAGCAAGATGCACGAGGAAGACGCCGCCGCCGCCGTCGCCGGTCAACTGGAATCCAAGACTGCCCTCGGACTTCGACTTGACCGCGAGGATC
>JBMSXH010000458.1:0-2450 GCA_049425445.1 Phycisphaerales bacterium
AACGTCGTTCACGATCGAGAGACCGGAGGGCGCCGAGAGCTGCGAGACCTCGAGCACGACCGCTGCATCGCCCACCCCGCTCACCTCGATGGTGAACGCGACGCCGACGCTGCCGCCTTCGGTGAACGAGAGCGACGTGGCGCCTGCGTTCACCGCGATCTCGATCGGAGCCTCGGGACAAGGGCCCCAGGAGCCGAGCAGGACTCCAAGGGCGGTGCCGTTGGTGATGCCGTCGCCGGTGATGTCGCTGACGCCGCCGAGCCCCCAGCCCCCGAGCACCACCGAGAGGTCGGCGCCATCGACCTGACCATCGCCGGTGACGTCGGCCGGACAGTTCCCGCCCCCCAACGCCGACGGCGAGCAGAGCCCCACCATCAAGCCCCACGTCGCGAGCCTCCAGGAGCGACACGCGCTCCGCGAAAGGCGGGAAGAGCTGATCGACATGCTCAGGTCTCCGAAGCGTGGACGATTCTTCAGGGCGGAAGCGACTGCACTCGCTGGACAGACCCCCCGATGCGGCGGTGGGCGATATCCCCTATAGACCCATTGGGGATCGACTTGGGCAATATGGCTAAGAAGCGGAGCCTGTCCAGAAATATCTCAATCGATCCAAATTGTCGCCCCCAAGGGCCCTCGGCCCGGTTTCTAGGACCCCCCTCGTGGAAGACCGCTGCCCCGGTCGACCGAACGCGATGTCATCCGGTTGCGGGGCGCGGCGCCGCTCTCGGTGGCCCCAGAAGCAGCCACGCGATCGGGAGCGGGCCGGTTGACGACCTCGGCCGCCGAACCGTCCCCCAGAGCCGACCCCGACCCGGATCACGCGGCTCGGCCCGTTTCGTGCCGAACCACGCCCTTGGGCTCCGCCCGGGTCACTTCAGGTCGATGGAGTCAGTTTCCGCAGGGCGTGCCGCTGCAGTCGACGGCCAAGGTCGCCTCGCCGCTCTGGTGCGCCGCGAAGGAGCCGACCTGGACGAAGTAGGTCTCGCCGCAGACCGCCTCGAAGGTGACGCGGCTTCGGTACTGCTGACAGTCGTCGTCGTTGCAGGCCACGATCGAGAGCGCCTTGCACGTGCCGCTCCAGACCGCAAGCCGCGTATCGAAACTCGCGCTGCCGCCGTCCTGGGCGCAGAAGGACATCGTGACGTTGCCGGAGCAGGTGGCCGTGTAGGTGAACCACAAGTCGCGGTGGATCACGTCGCTGCCGAACTTCGAGCACGCTTCCGGAAGCGTCGTCGTTCCGGTGGTCGCATTGGTCGTGTCGAGGTCGTTGTCGCCGTCGACGAGCGGCAGGGCGCCGGAGCACTCGTCGTTCACGAGGCCCGAGCCGCCGCAGTCCGCCGAATCGGCGCAGTCGGGATCGGCGCAGTCGATCAGACCATCGCCGTCGTCGTCCTGGCCGTTGCCGCATGACTCGCCGCCGGTCGGCGCACAGCCGCACGACTCGATCGCTTCCGCCACGCACAGGTCGTCCCACGCGGTTGTGCAGCAATAGGGATCGATGGCACAGACCGCATCGCAGCACTCGCCGTCCGAGCAGAACGGCCGCGGATGCACGTCGCAGCAGCCTCCGGACTCCGGATCGCCGCAGAAGCTCGCATCGCAGTTCGGGAAGTCCGCGCAGTCGGGGTCGTCGCAGTCGACGAGGCCGTCGCCATCGTCGTCCTGACCGTTCCCGCACAGCTCGCCGGGTCCGTTGCCGCAGTTCGAGGCGCCGATGCAGTCCGGATCCTCGCAGTCGGTCAGGTTGTCGTAGTCGTCGTCGAAGCCGTTGTTGCAGATCTCGGAGGGCGGCGGACCGCACAGGCCGTCGCACAGGGCCAGAGCCACGTCCGCACAGCGGGCATCCCATGCCACCTGGCAGCAGGTCGGGTCGTAGAGGCAGACCGCGTTGCAGCAGGAGGCGTCCGCGCAGAAGGGCGTCTCCCGCGCTTCGCAGCAGTTGCCGGACGCCGGAGAGCCGCAGAAGACCGCGTTGGGATCGCCCACGAGCCGGATGCGATCGACGAGCACCACCGAGTCGTAGAGGTTGTCGCCCGCGTCCTCGATCCGGACCGTGTAGGAGCCCGGGCCCTTGGTGATCGGAACGACCACGCTGACCGTCTTCCAGCCCGTGTGCCCGCAGGTTCGATCCCCGCCGGGGAAGTTGATTCCCTCGATCGGGAAGTAGATCGAGTCGTTGATGGTCTCGACCGCCAGCAGCAGTTCGGAGCCGTCGGGCTCCTCGAGCACGATCCGCATCTCGTCGTCGAACGGCGAGCCGACCCACTCGGGCCACTCCTCGCTGATGAAGTCGTAGTCGAAGGTGATCGCGAACTCCGTGACGCCCGGCTGCACCACGAAGTCCGCCCGCAGGCTCGCGGCCTGCTGAGCGGCCGCGGGGCCGGTGCGGCGGTACGCCATCCGCGAACCGTCGGTCGGCCCGCGCGGCCCGCGGCGCGCGCTGAACGAGC
>JBMSXH010000459.1:0-2449 GCA_049425445.1 Phycisphaerales bacterium
GCGGCTACGTCGCGATCGCCCCGATCGAGGTGCAGGCGATGGTGCGGGATCGCGACCGGCACGAGCGATCCTCGCCGTCGCAAGCCTTGCGGTCATGCGCCTCTCGCTGATCGATCCCGCGTCGCGCCTGCCCGAGGCCTGATCGCCGAGCAATTGCGATTCAGTTCGCGACAAGGGGTTCTCGCCGCGATATCGTCCCGGGAACGCGGCTCGGACGATCGATTCTCCCTCCCGCCGGCGTCCGGACCGCCTCCGGACATGGGTCCGATCCGCCCCTCAGACCGCCCGATCCTCGGTCCGACTCGTCCTCCGATCGACTCGCGGTCGCTCTCTCGGCAAGGAATCGCCATCACCTCGCTTCCCACCTCGGGCGAGAGCCCTCTCGCCCTGGCTCGACCCGCCTCGACGAAGCCGACGCTGATCCTCGGTCGATACGCGGTGCCCATCGCCGCGATCCACCTGCTCGGCCTGCTCTGCCTCGTTCCAGCGTTCTTCTCGTGGACGGGCGTCGTCGTCTGCCTGATCGGCGTCCACCTCTTCGGGCAGGCGATCACGATGGGGTACCACCGGTTGCTCGCCCACCGGAGCTTCGAGTGCTCGAAGTGGTTCGAGCACCTGCTCGTGGTGCTGGCGATGTGCTCCTTCGAGGACACGCCCGCGCGATGGGTCGCGACGCATCGGATCCATCATGCCCACAGCGACGAGGAGGACGACCCGCACAGCCCGCTCGTCGACGCCTTCTGGGGCCACATCGGCTGGCTGTTCGTCCGCAACCGGACGCTGCACACCACCTCCAGCTACGAGAAGTACGCCCGCGACATCCTGCGGGACCCCTTCTACTTCTGGCTCGAGCGCCGATGGTGGCGCACAGCGTCGATCTGGGTCGCGCACGCGGTGCTCTTCTTCGCGATCGGCGTCGCGATCGGCTGGCCGCTCTGGGGACTCGCCGAGGGACTCTGGTTCGCGGCGAGCCTCGTGGTCTGGGGGGTCTTCGTCCGGACGCTGATCGTGTGGCACATCACCTGGAGCGTGAACAGCCTCACGCATCTCTTCGGCTACCGCAATCACGCCACCGAGGAGAACAGCCGCAACAACTGGCTCGTGGCCCTCGTGGCGGCCGGCGAAGGCTGGCACAACAACCATCACCACGACCCCGCCTGCTGCAGCGTCAGCCACCGGTGGTGGGAACTCGACGTCACCCACCTCGAGGTGCGGCTGCTCAAGCGGCTCGGCGTGGTTCGATCGATCGTGCCACGACGCGAGGCACGTCAGGCCGAGGCCCTTCGAAGGTCGGCCCTCCACGCCGCGCAGCCCGAGACGGCCTCCGTGGTGACGGAGGTCGCCGAGGTCGCGACCTGAGCGAGCGCGTCGCGCCGACTACTCCCGCACGTTCCCCGGCGGCTCGGTCGCGAGCGGCTTGGGTCGAGGCGTCTCCTTCACCTCGCCGAGCAGTTCCGCGACGCTTGCGAAGTAGCGCTCGGCCTCGTCGGTCAGTCGAGCCGGCATGATCGGCTGCAGGGTGGCGAAGACGACCTTGGCGGGCGCGTCGGGCTGCTTGGGGTTCTCCGGCTCGAGCGAGATCTCGAACTGGTACTCGCGGTCCTGCCGGACCTTGTCGGCACCCGGTCGCACCGCGACTCGACGCAGAGCCCGGTAGATCACGATCTTCTCCTGCTCCGGATCCACCGCGACCAGGTTGTCGAGCATGCGCCAGTCGGTGTACTCGGGCTGCTCGGCGACCGCGACCATCGCCGTCCACACCTGGTCCCGAGGCCGACCCTCGAAGGTCGCCGATTCCGTGGCACAGCCACCGAGGAGGCCGACGAAGCAGGCGGCGGGAAGCATGGCGCGAAGGACGCGTTGGATCGGCATGGGGGACATCCTGGCAATCGACGAGACGTGAGCGTTGGACCGGTCGGGGACGCCGACGCTACCTCATCGACCAAGCAAGCCGCGATCGACACGAAAACGGGTCGGTTCCCGGTCCGGCATGACCGGACGCCGCTCGCAGGACTCGATCTTCCCGGACATGGCGGACCCGAGTTCGTCGAGGAATGCCGCGACCAGTGACGGCGCCCCTTGCACCTCGCACGCCACGCTTCCGTCGGGCTCGTTCCGCACCCATCCGGCCAGCCCCAGCGGCGAGGCGATCCGCTCGGCGGTCGCGCGAAACCCCACCCCCTGCACCAGCCCCTGCAGGACGATCGACTCGCGGATCTCGCCGCCCGACGTCGAGCCCGGCAGGCTCACGAGACCGACTCCTCCGGGAGATCGGCGTTGGTCCACACCTTCTGGATGTCGTCGTGATCCTCCAGCGCATCGATCAGCCGCACGACCTTGGCGCCGAGTTCCGCGTCGCAGGTCACCTCGACCGTCGGCAGCCAGCTGATCTCCGCGTGCTCGAACGCGAGGCCGGCGCCTTCGAGCCGCTCGCGGAGCGACGCGAACG
>JBMSXH010000460.1:0-2447 GCA_049425445.1 Phycisphaerales bacterium
CCGTCGCCGTTGAGGTCGCCGGGGATGCTCGGCGAGAGCAGGATCTCGCCGGCGTCCATGTCGACCGGTGCGCTGCGACCGGACTGCAGCCAGAGGTCGTAGAGGACCTCGCCGCGGTCGTTGGTGGTGTTCGCGTCGCGGAGGAACTCGATGTACTCGCGCGAGCTGGTCTGGTAGTAGAGGACGACCACCGCGCGAGCGGCGCCCGCGGGGATCGTGAAGGTCGTGTCGTCCCAGTACTGGCCGTCCTCGTAGTGGTAGGCGACCGGCTCGGCCTGAACGCTCTCGAAGCCCTCGTTGGTGAAGCCCCGCGGCGGAATGCGGTTGTCGGAGTAGACCTTGTTGTTGAGCGAGAGATGGAAGCTCTTGCCGACCGGCAGGCCCGTGAAGTTCGCCACCTGCTCGTCGAGGCCGTGCTTGGCCTCGTAGACCTTGGTGTCCTCGGTGGCGAGGGTCGCGGTCTTGAAGTCGTAGCCGCCGTGCTCCTTGACGAGCCCGCCCTTCGCGTTCAGGAAGCGGACGTTGAGCCACATGCGGCGGCCTTCCGGATAGCCGGTGGGCAGCTTGTGGCCGGTCTGGTTGATCACGCGGACCTTCAGCAGGTCGCCTTCCTGCGAGAGCTCCATGTCGGAGGCGTTGCGCAGGCTCGCGATCGTGCGGCTCTTCGCCTCGTCGAGCCGCTCCTCCGTGATGCCGAAGAAGTCGGCTTCGTCGCCGAGCTGCAGGCGGATCGCCTCCATGACCCAGGTGTTGGCGCCGTTGAAGGCGTGCTGCGGCAGGTGCTGCCGCTCGAAGAAGGGCGGGTTCTCCCAGAACGCGCACCCGCCGCCGACCTGGTCGGGCATGTGGCAGTCCTGACAGGACGACATGACGCCGGTCGGGTGGTTGCCGCCGTAGCGGTTGTCGGGGAACGAGACGCCCTCGCTCGCGAAGAGGCTCATCCGCCACTCGCTGTAGGTGCGCTGCTCGGGGAACATGTCCCGCGGATCCTGCGTCGGATGCGGCTCGTCGAGCGGCGCGAGGGCGTAGGAGACCTCGCCCTTCTTGTTCACCGTGCGCATCGTGAGCGGGTTGCTCACGTCGTGGCAGGTCGCGCAGAACTCGCCGGTCTTGTGGAAGGGCGAGCTGACGAGACGGATCGGATCGCCGAGCGCATCGAGGCCGTGCAGGTTCTGCGGCACGTCGTCGGCAGGGGCGCGGCGCGTGTCGATCGGATCGACCACGTAGCGCGCGTTGCCGAAGCCCGTCGGAAGCAGACCGTCCTTTGCGAGCGCCGTGAGGATCTCGGTGTCGGGATCCGGATCGTCGCCCGGGTAGCCGACCGCGGGCAGCTCGCCCGGAACCGGGTTCACCACGCGGTGGCAGAAGTTGCAGTTGATGCCGTCGAAGTCGGAGAACTGGAAGTGGTCGGTGGTGCCGTCGAAGGACCTCCCCCCAAGCCAGGCGCCGGGCGCGTGGCAGCGGAGACAGGTCTCGCCGCCGAGGTTGACGTCCTGATTGGCGATCGCGAGCGCCGCGTGCCACACCGGGTCGCGGGCCGACTGCCCCTTCATGCTCACCACCCACGTGTCGTAGGGCGCATCCTCGATGTCGTAGTCGGAGTGGCAATAGGTGCAGGAGAAGCTCTCGACGATCGGCTGGAACTGGTACGGATCGTCGCTGGGCTGCGTGCCGGTCTGGAGGAAGTCGTTCTCGGTGGCCGGGATCTTGACCTGGCCTCGCGGCGGCTTGCCGGAGCCGGCGACGAGGATCGAGACCGCTCCCAACGCCGCGATCGATGCGGCGGCGATGGTGAGGCGACGAGACAAGGACGGGCGGCGTTGCGACATGGGCGAGTCGGCGAGTCGGCGTTCCGAGTGCGGTGGGGCGAGAGCCTATCCCGGCCACGTCGGAGGGTCTTGAGGTCGGCTTCGAGGGTTCGACGGAGCGGGCGAAATGGTTCGTCTGTCTGCACGGTTTCCGAAGGGGCCATCTGCCTTCGGGGTGGATTTGGGCAACCACGCCGCCACGCAAGGACCATGGCGGATGACCAAGAGTGTCCTGATCCGCACTTCGGACCACCCGTTCCAATGGACTTCCCGCGAGGTTCGAGGATCGCCGCGCCGCGGTCGGGTCGGGCGGTCCGGGAGCATCGTGCGGGTCCGATAGACTCCTCCGATGCCCCTGAGAGGCCTAGTCGCGGTCTGCCTGGCGGCGTTCGGCGTCGCGACGGGGCTTGTCGCGTGCCAATCGCCACCGACGCCACACGATCATCTGGTGGTGCCTCCGGACCGCTATTCGGAGGCGTTCGATGCCGCGGTCGCGGCGGCACGGGACATCGGGCTTCCGCCGGCGGTGCGGGATCGCAGCGCCGGACTCATCGAGACGCAGGCGAAGGTCGCGGGCAGCCTCTTCGAGCCATGGCTCTTCGGGGAGGAGTCGCTCGATCAGGCGGCGGAGAACACGAT
>JBMSXH010000461.1:0-2443 GCA_049425445.1 Phycisphaerales bacterium
CCCCACGGCAGATTCTGGATCGGGAAGTCGCTCGACGGCGCGTTGGCCGACTCGACGAAGCTCTCGAGCGAAGGATCGAGCGACTCCGCGAGCTCGGCCGGCCAGCGGGAACGATCGAGGCCGGGGTGCCAGGCGGCATCAGGCATGGGAAGACTCCTTCGCCGCGCTCGCCTCGCCTCGAAGCCAGCCGAACTCGCGGAAATGGTCGAGCGGCTCGTCGATCGAGCACGATCCGAAGGCGTGGGCGAATCGCTCGCGGGCGACGAGCAGTTCCGCGTGGCTCAACCGGTTGCCGCGCCACGACGCGGACTCCGAATCGAAGCGGAACGCCGACGCGTCGCGTTCCTCGAGGATCTCGCGAAGCCCCTTCGCGTCGATCCGGTCGGTCCACAGCAGAGCCGCGCCGAGCATGAGGCCGGCGCAGCCGAACTGGTCCGCGGGCACCGCGTCGTTGCGATGCCGAAGCGGATGGTGCAGTCCCGCCGTCGCCTTGAAGGGCACCTCCCCGCCGGCGCATGCCGCGATGAAGTCGGCAAGCTGCTCCGCGGTCGGATGCTCGTCGGGCGTGACGCCGCCGGTGCGGACCTTCGCGCCGGCATCGAGACCCGCCATCGAGGCCACCATGCCGCGGACATCCTTGAAGACCGGCAACTCGAAGTACGGGAAGATCTCCTCGGGGATCCGATCGAGCGCCTCGTCGATCTGCTCGCTCGAACCGGCCTTGCATTCGACGGTGTCGATCACCGCCGCCCCGTCGAGCGAGTCGGCGTGCCGTTCGTTGAACCCGTCGATCGCCTCGATCGCGCGGTCGAGCTGCTCCTCCCAGAGTGGCGGCGCCAGCGCACTCAGCCTCCAGACCGGCGCGTTGAGGGCATCCTTGGTGACGGGCAGATGGCCCTTCGCCGCCTCCTCGAACTCCTTGAGCCTCGAGACGGGCACGATCACCCGCCCGACGAACCACTCCTCCGGACCGGAGACCGCCTTCGCATAGCGTTCGACCATCGGGCGCATCTCGAGCGCCGCGGGGGGAAAGAGTCCGGCGTAGTCGAGGATGCCGCCAAAGAGGGCTCGGAGCGTTCGCATGGGACGGAGATTATGCCGTGGCGCTTCGGATCCCGCGCACCCACCGCGAGAACGCGAAGGTCAGGGCGGTGTTCACCGCGATCGCCCCGAGCAGGATCCACGCTCCGGCCAGCACCTCGGTCTTGATGAGCGACCGCCCCTCGACGAGGACGAGCATCAGCGCCAGCCCGAACACCTCGATGCCGGACCATCGGCGGGCGAGGCCTGCCCATTCGAGCAGACGCGATCGGATCGAGCGCGAGGCCTTCGCGGTCAGCGCCACGGTCAGCAGCACGAGCCGCAGGGCGGGCAGCACCGCGAGCAGCAGCGCCATGAGCGTGGCGAAGCCTTCCCGGTGCGAGTCCCACAGCGTCCGGATCGCGCCGAACACGCTGTAGGAAAGTCCCCGAAGCAGGAACTGGTCGATCTTGAGGAAAGGTGTGCCGATCGCGGCGACCAGCGAGGCGAGCGAGGCGAGCAGCAGCAGCGGAAGTCCGATCCTTCCACCCCACCCAAGCGTCGCGATGACGCGGCCGCTCGCAGCCGTGGAAGGATCCACGCCCTCCCGAGCCTCCGCCCGCGAGGCGCGCACGTCGGAGATCGCCAACGCCGTGCCGATCGCCCCCATGAAGAGATAGATCCCCGGCTTGACGTCGGTGCCGACGGCCCATTGATCGCTCGCGAGCACCATGAGCAGCATCACCACGAAGACGTCGAGCAGCGACCATCGCCCCAGTTCGGCCAGCAGCCGCAGCAGCCTCGTCCGCCGCTCCCGTCGATTCCACTTCGCAAGGAGGCAGATGGAGAGTCCGAGCAGCTTGGCGAACGGAAACACGATCGAGAACGAGACGATCAGGACCGCCACCACCGGCAGGCCCTCGCTCCACATGAGCTTCACGGCCTCCGGGAGTTGGTACGTCTCGGTCTTGTGGAGGAACTCGCGGATCTCCATGAACGGCACGAGCAGCGCGGCGATGTTCGCCGCGGTGGCGAGGCCAAGCGCCGTGCAAAGCAGGACTCTCGCAGGCCACGAGAAGTCCTCGAGCAGGCGCGATCCGACGCGAGCATCCTCGCGGGTCGAGGTGGACATGTCGCAGGCGCTCCGGGGACCGCAAGGCCCGTTCGACGGACGGGAGAGTGGTGGGAGACCATGACCGTATCGGACGAGCCACGTCGATGCGTGCAACCCTGCTGGCGGTCGAGCCGCGAGGCCTCGCGAACTGCCGCGTGCCGCGAAGTGCGTCGGAAGTGACGCCAAGATCGTGCGAGCGAGGGACGAGACTGCCGCGTGTGATCGAGCCGGATCGCCGTGGCGGTTCGCTCCAGTCGTGCGGTAGGCAACGTCTCGCGAGCCCTGCGACCAACTCAGGGCATTCATGAA
>JBMSXH010000462.1:0-2436 GCA_049425445.1 Phycisphaerales bacterium
ACGCAGATCGTCCTTGGCGACACGCCCTTCATGAAGGTTCCGAAGAGGATCGGGCGGTCCGTCGGATCGAGGTGGTACGCGCCCGCCTCGACAACGAGGCCCTCGGGAAGCGGCATCGAGGCGCCGAGCGAGAGGTAGTTCCACACCGCCTCGATCTGCCGCCGAGGATCCCCTTGACCGACCTGCGGCATGATCCGCTCGCCGGGCAGCCAGAACTGCGGCATCCGGGTTCCCGGCTGGTACTTCGCAGGCTCGAGCAGCAGTTCACGAAACCATCCAGGACGAAGCCGCTCGTGCATGACGGCAAGATCGACGGCGGGAATGCCGAGCGACTTGTGGCCGGCGAGCGTGTGGCAGGTGATGCAGCCGAGTCCCTCGGTGCCGGCGATGAGCCGCCCGTCCTCGACGGACTCCTCGCTGAAGGCGGGTTCGACGCCGTGCGCCGGGATCGCGTCGGCCACCTCGAAGAGCAGGGGAAGGCGTGCGGTCGCCGTCGATCCGTAGACCGGCATGCGAGTCGCGAGATAGGGCCGAACTCTCGCGTCGCCGTCGAGGGTCGCGCGGATCGCCTCGGTCCGGAGCTTGTCGCCGACGCCGGTGAGCGTCGGCGGATAGCGGCCCTGATCGCCCATGTCCGCCTCCTCGGCGGAGACGAAGAGGTCGCGGGTCGCGTCGGTCGGCCCGCCTTGTCCGTCACGCTCATGACAGGCCACGCACCGCAGCGCCGCGAGGGTGCGATCGAGTTCCTCCTCCGGCGCAATCGGCGCGAGCAGCGTCGCGCGATTCGCGATCACCTCGCGAACGGCTTCGCGCTCGCCCTCGGAGAATGCATAGCGCGGGCTGGCGGATGGAACCGCGTCGGCGAGGCAGCCCCGGGATGGATCGAGTTCGTCGAAGCCATTGGCACGCGGACCTCCTCGCTCGGCGAACATCGTCGCCATGCGCGGCACATGGCAGTTCATGCAGCCGAGTTCGAGGAAGAGCGTGCCGCCTCGATCGACCCGCGCCGAGTCGGCGGTGAACGTGTCGGCCTCTCGTTGCGGCGGCGCGTAGAGCAGCGTCTCGTGGGTGAAGGCGTCGGCCGGCACCTCTTCCCGCGGGGTTCCGGGGCCCTCCCATTCGAAGCGAAGACCGAGTTCCCCGTGCGCCTGATAGAAGGTGAGCACCATCGGGAGCGGGCCCGCATCGACCGCTCGCGAGATCGTCCTGGTGACCATTCCATGGTCGCCGTCGTTGGCGATCGCGAGGTCGCCGTCGAGGTGAAGCCGCGATCCGTCGTCGGAGGTGAGGAAGAAGGTCCACGTTCCAGCCACGGGAATCTCGATCGCGCCCTTGAAGCGGAGCGCGAACATCTCCGGAGGATGCGTGGCGGGCAACTCGGGACGAGGCGCGACGAAGCGCCGATCGAACTCGCCCTCGACGCCAGGCCCCGAGGCAGGGACAGGTCCCTCGACCAGCTCCGCCAGAAGGCCGGGCATGCGGTGGATCGGCGCCTCGCGAACGGCCGCAAGACCTTCGGCGTGCGTGGTCGATGGCGAGGCGTCTTCGAGCGCCTGCGGATGCAGGCACCACGCGGCGATCGCGATCGCCTCGTCCTCGGAGAGCTGCATCGAGGGCATGTGGCCGCTCGGCCAGACGGCAGTCGGATCAAGCAGCATCCGTGCGAAGGCAGGCACGGTGGTCGAGGTCGCGTACCGATCGAAGTCGGGCGTCTCCCCGTGGCACGCGGCGCAGCCGACCGTGCGATAGAGCCGTGCGCCATCCTCGGGAACGCCCGGAAGGATCGGGGTCGGCGCCTTGAACGCCGCGAGCAGCGTCGGATCCTTCGGCGTGTTGGGTGCCGTCATCAGGAAGTGGACGAGATCCCGCGCCGCGTCGGCCCGCTCGGCCTCGGGCAGACCATGCAGCACGTTGGGCATCCGGGAGTCCGGCTTCACCGCGTGCGGATCGAGGAGGTAGCGCTCGACATGCTCGGGTGTCAGCCGAAGGGCCACGGACCCCTTGCCGGTGATGTTCGGCGCCGCGATCGGCGCGATGCGCGAGGCGATCGCCTCGCCTGCGGCGTGGCAATCGAGGCAGTTGCCCCTGGCGATCGCGAGTTCGCCACGTACGAGCGTCCTCGACACGGTCTCGGCGACATCTCGTTCCGTCTCGTTCGGATCTCCGCAGCCGATCAAGTGGAAGAGCAACAGCGATCCAGACGTGATCGATGCGGCGAGCGGCGGTCGAGCCATCGCGACAATCAAGCGAATTCGCTCAGCCGATCATGTGGGCCTGGAGGCGAAGGCGACCGTGCCGCACGGCCGTGCCGTCGAGCCTCGGCCTCCTGATCGGATGACGTGCGATGCCATCGACCGCGTTGCGGCGATCGGCGGGGATCTCGCGTCGCATGGATCGGTCCCAAGACGACGACGCCCGGCTCCGCGATGGGTCTCG
>JBMSXH010000463.1:0-2433 GCA_049425445.1 Phycisphaerales bacterium
TATGCGCACTTCGGTCGCGACATCGAGCGCTACGTGCATCTGGAGATGTGGGGCGGCCCACCGAGGTCCGGCGGCGTCGTCGACGTCGAGGATCAGGCTTCGGCGATGATCCGCTTCGAGGGCGGCATGACCTTCGAGGTCGACGTCGCGTGGGCGGCGAATCTTCCCGATGGCGCGGTGCGCGACGGCATCGTGCTGCTCGGCGATCGCGGCGGGCTCTTCTTCGAACCGCTCGGCCGCGAGGTGAGGATCGCGACGGAGGAGGACGGCCATCTCGTCGATGTGCAGCCGCTGCTTTCGCCGGAGGACGGCGGGCAGGCGGCGTGGCGTCGCCAGTACGAGGCGTTCGCCGCCGCGATCCGTGGCGAAGGTCCGCCGGCGGCGACGGTCGCGGAGTGCCGCAACACCCAGGCGATCATCGATGCGATCTACCGCTCGTCGGCGGAGGGTCGCGAAGTCGAGGTGTGAGCGGCGGGGCGACGCGGATCCGGCCATCGTCGCGACGGTCACGGGTGTCGGCGGCGTGCGATTCACGCGTTCGAACGATCGCCGCTCTCGAGACGGCCGTTCGGTCATGGCTCGCTGCTGGGCGCCTGCGCGGCAGCGATCGAGTGCGTGATGGTCTCCGCGAGGCGCGCGTGAACTCGTGCCGGGCGGCCTCTCCCGTTTCGCTCCCGTGCCTCCGCAAGTCGGTGCTTCGAAGCGCGACCAGCTCGTCCCGGATCTCGCACGCGTCCGTGGGGCGTGCCTTCCCGAGATCCTGAAAAGTCGTCAGCGGCCCGTTGACGGGGGCGTCCCGATCCGTACCCTAACAAAGACCGAACATCGTGGCCTTGCCGCCGACGCCCTCAGGTTGGGTGACCACGGCAAGGCTCCGATGGCGGCGTGGTCTGCAGGGGCGTCATGGGTGCCGAATCGTGCGTGAAGTTCAGCGTGGATGGCGAGCCGCCGGAGTTGGCGGAGGTCGCCGGAGGCGGGACTCCGCGTCCCGGCGGGCCTCTGCATTGGGAGGCGAAGGCGAGCGAGGGCCTCTCGGCGGGAGCGGGAGACACGACGAGGTCGAGACGCACGGCAAGCCCCTCGTCTCCGGCAGACCGACGGCGACGGCTTGCGTCGCTTGTCGAGGCGATCGCGGCGGTCGAGGGCGGAGAGACGCTCGATCGCATCGCGAGTCGCGAGCAGGCGCGCGAGGCCATGGCACGGCGGCTCGAGTCGCCGGATGCGATCGACGGCTGGCCCGAGGCCGTCGCCGACATGCAGGGGGCGGTTCGGATCTCCGCGGTCGCGTCGATCGAGCCGTCGGTGGCCGAGCCAGCAGGCGATCCGGCGTTCGACTCGTCGACGATGGCGCGGGCGTCGGCTGGTTCCTCGATGTCGGTTGGTCTTCGCTTGCGCACCGGATGGCCTTCGATCGATCGAGCGCTGGGCGGTGGCCTTCCGCTCGGGGCGCTGCATGAATGGATGCTCGATCGCGAGCAATGCGAAGGAAGTGAGGCGTCGGCCGCGAGGGTTGGGAAGTCCAGCGGGCCGTGCACGCTGGAGGCGTGCGCCGGCGAAGAAGCCGATGTCGCGGGCTCCGCGGCGATCCACTGGTCGAAGGAGGAGTCGCCTCGAACGTCATCTCGAGCCGCGCGGTCGCGGTGGTCGAGACGCCGATCGACCTTCGAGCCGCCGCTTGGGGCGATCATCCAACTGCTCTGGCGAATGCTTGATCAGGCGGGCGGCATTGCCAGCGGCCTGCCCGCGGCACCACGGGTTCTGTGGATCGGACGCGGCGCGTTTCCGCATCCGCGCTCGTTGCTGCGGGAGGGCGCACGGCCCTGGTCCGTGGGCGAATTCGCGGCCCTTCTCGAGGCGCCTCGGCAGCGTCGCGTTCGGCTCGAGGAGCCGTGCGATCGCCGCCTGCTCGAGGCGTCGTGGTGCGTCGATTCCGGCGCGGCGGATCCATCGCTCGAGGCACGGGCATGGGCGATCGAACAGGCGGTGCGATGTCGCGGTGTGGCGGCGGTCGTGGCCGACGGACGCGGCTTCCGCATGCCGATCACGCGGCGGCTGCATCTGGCGGCCAAGAGCGCCGAGGCCGAGGGGCATCCGACGCTGCTCCTGCTGCTGCGCGAACCGGAGGAGATGCACGCGATCTCCGCAGCCTCGACGCGCTGGAAGGTGTCGCCGCGCCGGATCTCCGGCACCACCTCTGAAGGCGAAGTGCCGATCGGAGCCGGCACGGCGCCGCGTATCGACTCGAGGAGTGCGGGTGACGCGGATCTCGGCTGGTCGGTGGTGCTGACGCGTCGGCGAGGTCTCGGGGCGGCGGCCACCTGTGCCGCGTCGGAGTTCGCAGTCGCGAGCGAGGCGGCGGCGTTCGATCCGCATCCGAACGCATGGGTGTCAGGCGCATCGGCATCGCGGCCATTGGTTCCAGATGCGTTGGTT
>JBMSXH010000464.1:0-2432 GCA_049425445.1 Phycisphaerales bacterium
ACGACACGGCGGCGAAGGCGGTCAAGGGCGGTCGCGGCTACTACCTGCCGAGCGATCCGGAGATCGGTCCCGACCCGCTCAATCCGGTTGGTCCGATCGTGTCGTACTCGACGCCGCGTGAAGCGTTCAAGAAGGTCCGCTGCACGGGCTGGGTGGAGACCAACGCGCAGGGTCAGGAGATCGTGTCGTACGCGAAGCGGGAGGAAGTGAATGCTGCCGGAGGCGGCTGGCCCGACTGGCTGCTGTACCGGCGTGGCGACACGTTCATTCGCGGCGAGGACTACCAGAGTCCCGGCTGGGCGCTCTTGAGCGGTGAGCTCGGCAGCATGATGGCCTACGGCTGGGGCGACACCATCGTCGAGGGCGGCGCATTCCGTTTCGAGGCCGGCTCGCCATCCGGCCGGAGCGTCTCGGAGCCTCTGGTGATTGCGGCGTGGGGCCCTGCATCGGAGCCTCGTCCGATCATCCATGGCGGCTTTTCGGTGGTCCCTCAGCTCCGCAACGCGGTCGTGGCCTCGCTGGATTGTCAGGTCACGGCTAACCCGCTGCTCCCTGGCAACCGCACGGGCCTGAACTTCGCCAATGCGGGCGAGAGTGTTTACGGCGCGTGGCGGAACGTGCTGCTCGAGGATTGCCGCAGCCAAGGGCATGCGATGATCTTCCTGAGCGGCGGTGGCCCGTCGACGAATCTGACCTTGCGTCGATGCGTCTACATGGATGGCTGGCAAGCCACCGGCCACAACTCTGCTCCGTTCAACGGTCTTGCCGACGGCGCTCGCCTGACTTTCGAGGAGTGCGTGTTCGACAAGAACGGCTACAAGGAGAATCCTTCCGACGCGACGAAGTGGACGGGTGCGCTGGTGTCCAATCTGTCTCCCGGCGGAGCCGATGGCTCGGCGGAGCCGGGCACGGGCGTGCAGGCGACGCGGACGTGGTTCGACCGGAACTGGTACATGTCCGGTGCTGCTGGCGACACGCTGGTGCTTCGCGGCAACATCGCGGCGCGGACCGGAGGCGGTGCGGAGCAGATGCGTTCGGGCGGCGTTGCGGAGCGGAACCTGTTCCTGTTCAACCACGACGGGATGCTGATGGGGGCTGGCGAGGACGATTACGGCGTCCACGACACGCTGCTGAAGCAGAACGTCTTCCTGCACGACGACCTGTTCCTGCCTCCGGGGGCCTGGGGGATGAACAGCTACTCGCAGGGCGGTCGGGCGGCGTTGGTGGACAACGTGTTCGCCCATCCGCATCGCGGCGCGAACGGTCCCGGCACGTTCTTCTTCTGGCAGGTCCGCAACTACGAGTCCTCGGCGCGGGTGTTGCTGGACAATGCCTACTACGCGCGTCTCGGACGCGGCTTCTGCACGCAGCGGAGCGGCGAGTCGCTGGACCATCCAAGCATGACGATCGTGGGGAACGAGATCGCGATCGGAACGATGTTCGGATACGGGTATGGAGCGATCTCTCGGACCGCGAAGTCGTCTTCGGACACGGTGGACGGGAACCTGTACTGGGGCGATCCGAATGCGAGCCGCTTCACGGCTGGCTACGGCGGAAGCCCGCAGACCATCACCAGCACGAATCGGACGTTCGCGCAGTGGCAGTCGGACGGCTACGACACGAACAGCCAGATGATCGCGGACTGGTCTTCGTTCAAGTCTGCGGCGGGTTGGTCGGCTCCGGAGCGCGACATCGTGTCGTACATGCAGTCGATCGATCCGACGTACGTGCCGAACGAGGACGTGCGGGTGGACTACGGCTGCGCGGTGGGCCGGGCGAACGCCCCGCTGGTTCGGACGGTGGTGCTGGGCACGGGCTTCGGTCAGATCGCGGAGGACGCGAACGCGAGGCTTGCGGCGAGGCGGTTCCATGCGGCGATCACGTTCCTGAACCGGGCCAGGGAGAACCGCAGGGGCAACTGGGACGACCGCTACACCGCCGATGCCCTCAACGACTACATCCGGCAGGGATTCGGAAAGCCTCGTGTCCGAGTGGGCGTCAACTGAGTCGATCTGGTCTCGACCGATCGCACAGCAGAGGAGATCCGAGTCTTCAGGAGCGGGCCACGTCGAAGTTGCGCGCCGCGAGGGTGCGACGGCGGTCCGTCATCAGTTCCGCGATCTGCACGGCGTTGAGCGCAGCACCTTTGCGAAGCTGATCCGCCACCGCGAAGAGCCAAAGCCCTCGGCCTGGGGGCTGGCTGGGATCGGCACGGACCCGACCGACGAGGACTTCGTCGCGTCCCTCGGCGTCGCGGGGCTCTGGCGGCCGTGAACCGGGGCTTCGATCGAAGAGGACGACGCCCGGGGCATCCGCGAGCAGCGATCTCGCCTCGTCGGGGGAGAGGCTTCGTTCGAGCGTGAGATTGATCGCTTCAGCGTGCGCCCGCCTCGTCGGCACCCGCACGCAGGTCGCCGAAACCGCCAACGTCG
>JBMSXH010000465.1:0-2431 GCA_049425445.1 Phycisphaerales bacterium
TCGGACGGACTCGGGCGCCAGGCGATGCGACCAACCCGACTCGACCGGCCGCTCGACCGGATCACGAGGGGTCGTCAGCCGCCGCGGCTCACGGCTCCCGAAGCCTTCGGGAGTACTCGACGCCCTCCACCTCCGCCGGCACCCGACCGTTGACGAGGCTGCGGCGACGCAGCTCTTCGAGCGGGATCGAGCGGTCGATCGTCCCCCGCTCGTGCATCACCTCGTGCATCAGCCCATTGGCGAGCCATCGCCAGTCGAACACCGCGTCGGGATTGACGATCGGCCGGGTGTGCCCGAGCAGGGTCGTCGTGCAGTTGTGGGCGATCGCGTTGTACCACTGGGCCCGTTCGTGCAGCGCGTTGGTCGTCTTCAGGCACTCGAGCAGCACCAGGCGCATCCGATCGATCGGGAGGTTCAGGCGGTAGACGTAGACCTGCTCGCCGCGATGGTCGGTCCGGAGGCGCACGAGATCGGTCTCGTCGCCCCAGACGTAGATCAGTTCGAACTGCCGGAAGAGGCCCTTGATCGCGTCGTACTGCTCGCCCTGCTCGCGCCGGGTCTCGACCGACAGGCACACCCGACGCCCGTCGTCGAAGCCGAAGCTGAACATCGTGTGGGCGATCAGCGGGCTTCCCCAGTAGACGTGGCAGAGGTCGACGTCGGTCAGCCGCGCGAGGTCGAACACCTCGTCGCGATGCACGAGATCGAAGTCCGTCTCGCTGCGATAGCGGTTCGAGCGGATCCCATGCAGGACGATCCGATCGCCGTCGATCTCCGCCCACGGCATCACCGACGTCTCCGGGACCCAGTCCCGGTCGTGCGAGGGAACCTGCGCGAGGAACACCGCGAGTCCGAGCCCGAATGCGGCGAGCCCGGAGACCGCGGCGGTCAGGAGCCGCGGCGATCGCCAGAGCACCGCGAGCAGCAGCGCCGGAACCGCCAGGGCGACGGAGGTTCGAACCGGTGCGGGGAACGGCAGGCAGTAGTGGAGGACGAGGCACGTCCACGCCACCGCCGTCGGCACCAGCAGCGCCGCCGCGGTCCAACCGAGTCCGCGCAGCGCCGACGCGAGACACGATCGAGGCGGTGCCGCGGGGATCGGACGTTGGGCTTCAGCGGTCTCGATCGTCTGGCACTCCAACGGTGCTCTCGACCTTCGCCTCGCCCGCGCCCGCTTCGGTCTCGTCGATCTCCGCGAAGTAGTCGTCGGTGAGCAGCCAGGTGCCCTGCTCGAGCGCCTCGAGCGGACGCCCGTGCTCGGCGCCCGCATCGCGCCGATCCCGCAGCACCGCGACCACGTCGCTCATCGCGGCGGGATCGCCGAACACGTAGGCGTGCGACGAGCCGTAACCGCTGACCTGGCACTCGATCAGGTTGATCTGCTTCAGTTCCTGGAAGAGCTTCGACTGCACCGGCGTGAGTTCCAGGTTCGAGAGCGTGCCGATGCGGGTCCTGCTTCCGAAGAGCCAGTTCGAGAAGCCGATCGCGCCGTCCTCGCTCGAGAAGTAGATCGCGGTCCGCTTGGCCACCGCGCCGAGGTTCTCGATCCAGAATCGCTGCGCGAAGACGTCCAGATCGAGGTCCGGCGCCGCCAGGACCAGAGACTCGAGCTTGAGCGCCTGCTGCGGATCGCGACCCTGGGCCCGCAGGGCGATGTTGAGTTCGCGAAGCGCCGTGGTCGCCACATCCGTGCCGCGGCTGTGCGCGATGATGTGCAGGCGTTCGACTCCGGGCACCTGCGCGAGCAGCCGGATCACCTCCCGCAGGTGGAAGATCGTGAATTCGCCGGACTCGCGGTCGTAGAAGTAGCCGAGCGCGCCACCCGAGCCCGCCGGCCAGGTGTAGGAGAGGAAGACGCCCTGCCGCGAGATCGAGTGCCAGAGGATCGCGGCCCGCGCGATCGAGTCGTAGAACGAGTTGTTGAAGCCGTGCACGTAGACGTAGAGGTCCTTGCTCGGTGCCTGCTCCATCTTCGACTTGACGAGTCCGATGAAGTTGGCGCGGATCGCCATCAGCTGCAGCTCGGCCGCGGCGTTGCGCCGCAACTGGCCATCCACGACCTCGAGCGCCTCGGCGGTGATGCCGACGCTCCCCACCTCGTCGATCTCGGTCAGCTCGAGCTCCCAGTCGGCGTGCTCCTCGCCTTGACCGCTCATCCGCACGACCTCTTCCCAGGTGGTCTCCTCGCCCAACGACACCGTCGCGGTGCCGTAGGAGAGGGACATGGATCGCCCGAAGCCGTACTCCGGACCGAGGACGCCGTCACGATCCTTCGCTCGATCGGTCACATAGATGATCTCCATCTCGGGCGTCTGCAGCGTGCGCGGCAGTTCGAGAAGCCGCGCCGAGCCCGAGCCATCCCGCAGGACGTTCGGTGTGGGCGGCATCCGTTCCTTGCTCGAGCACGCGGAGAAGGTGGCGACGCAGGCGA
>JBMSXH010000466.1:0-2428 GCA_049425445.1 Phycisphaerales bacterium
GCGAACACCGCGTACGTGAATCCCGGCCGGCCCCCGATGGTGAACGCCACCACGGATCTGGCGCTTGCCGGCACCGGCGGCGTCTCGTACGTCTCGATCGTCGGCGACCTCGACGGGGACGGCGATCTCGATCTGGTGCAGAACAACCACTCCGGGAACGTGCGGCTCTACATGAATCAGGAGGGCTCGCGACGCCGCTGGATTCGCCTTCGCGTCGAAGGGATCGGCGCGAACCATCAGGCCGCGGGCGCCTCGGCATCGCTGCTGGCCGGCGGCACGTGGCAGTGGGCGGAGGTGATCCTCGGAGGCAACAGCTACCTCGGGCAGAACGAGTCCATCCTGCACTTCGGGCTCGGCTCCTCGCCTCGCGCCGACGAGATCCTGGTGCGCTGGCCCAACGGCGGGCCGACCCGCACCCTTCGGAACCTCGCCTCGAACCAGCAGTGGACCGCGTATCCGCCGCAGCGGCTCGGCGACGTCGACGGCGATGGCGTGGTCGGTGCAAGCGACTGGGCGGCGTTCCAGTCCTGGGGGCTCGGCCTGCTTGTCCCGGGCCGCGAGATGCTCGACTTCGATGGCGACTCGATGCTGGACGCGGACGACGTCAACGCGTTCTGGGACCGCGCTTCGATCGTTCGCGGCGATTTGAACGGGGATGGCGTGGTCGGTGGCCCGGATCTGGCGATGCTTCTGTCCCAGTGGAACGCCTCGGGATCGTCGGCCGACCTCGACCTCGACGGCGTCGTCGGGGGCGTCGACCTGACGATCCTGCTCGGAGCGTGGAACGGGAAGTAGCGATGCGGTTCGCGTGCGCGAACATCGTCGGGAGTTGGCTCGTCGTCGCCGCGCTCGCGTGGGCGGACGATCCGACTCCATTCACCTCCGAGGCCTCGGCGCGGGGCGTGGCCTACACGATCGCCGCCTCCCCGCCCCTCCTGAGCGGACAGCATGGCTACGGCCTGGCGCTCGCCGATCTCGACGGCGACGACGATCTCGATCTCGTGGCGCTGGGGCGAACCAACGGCGTGGTCGGCGTGTTCGAGAACGACGGGGCGGGGCACTTCACCAACCGCAGCTTCACCAGCGGGCTGATGCCCTCGCTCGTCAACGCCTCCGTGCTTGCGTTCGACGTCGATCGCGACGGCGATCTGGAACTCTTCATCGGACGATCGGGGATCCCGTCGAGCCTGTATCGAAACGACGGCGACTTCTCCTTCTCGGAGATCACCGCCGAGAGCGGGATCTCCGCCACCCTGCCGGTCACCGGCACCGCCGCGGTCGACTACGACGGCGACCGCTGGATCGATCTCTTCGTGTGCAACTACGACTCCGACGTCGAGAACCAGCTGTGGCGGAACCGCGGCGACGGCACCTTCGAGGAGGTCGCGGTGCCGTTGGGCTTCGTCTCCACGGCCCGAAGCTTTCAGGCGGTCTGGAGCGACTTCGATCGCGACTCGTGGCCGGATCTCTATCTGAGCAACGACCGCGGCGTCGGCGCCGGGGCGAACGAACTGCATCGCAATCGGGGCGACGGCACCTTCGAGGAGATCGGCGCGGCCTGCGGGGTCGACGTGGCGCTCTGCTCGATGGGACTCGCGGCGGGCGATCTCGATGGCGACCTGCGCCCGGACTACTACCTCACGAATCTGCCCGGCACATCGCCGCCGCTCTTCGGGGCGAATCCGCTGCTGCTGAACTCCGCGTCGGGCGTGTTCGAGCAGGCTCAGGTCGCCTGGGGCGTCGATCACCATCGAATGAGCTGGGGCGCCTGCTTCTGGGATTTCGACAACGACGCGGATCTCGATCTCTTCGTCGTCAACGAGCACCAGCCCAACTCGCTCTACCGGAACGAGCTCGCAGCGACGTTGACGGAACTCGAAGGCGCGGCGGGGCTCGCCGGCTCGAACAACCTCGCCTTCGCCTCGGCCTTCGGCGACCTCGACCGCGACGGCGATCTCGATCTGGTGGTCTCGAGCTACGGCGAGCCGCTGCGGATCTACATGAATCACGAGGGCGCGGGACGGTCGTGGCTTCGGCTGCGGATCGCCGGCGAGGGGCGCGTGCGCGATGCGGCAGGTGCGTCCGCGACGCTGGTCCCGCGGCAGAAGAAGGGCCGCCTCGGACCACCGCAATGGCGCGAGGTGCTGTTCGGGGGCAACAGCTACCTCGGACAGAACGAGGCGATCCTGCACTTCGGACTCGGGAGCGCGGTGGCGGCGGAATCGATCGAGGTGCAATGGCCCTGCGGCGGGGCCGCGAGGACGTTGCGGAATCTTGCCGCGAATCGAACGTGGACGGCCTACCCGCCATCGCGACTCGGCGACGTCGATGGGGACGGCTCGGTCGACGCGAGCGACTGGAGCGCGTTCGTGGAGTGGGGGCTCGGGCCGCTCGAGCCCGGTCGCGAGATGCTCGACTTCGACGGCGA
>JBMSXH010000467.1:0-2428 GCA_049425445.1 Phycisphaerales bacterium
CCTTCTGACGGGAGACCCGGATCGGGTCGCGATCGAGTTTCGGAAGGGCGCGGTGGTCCAACTTCTGCTGGAACGTCATGGGACCGTGCCGGCACGGCTCGGATGGATGCTCACGCCGCGCCTGGCCAAGCATCGCGGGTCCTGAACCGACCCGGCCAACCTCCTTCAAGGGGGCGACTCCCCCGCGGCGGCAGGCCGCTCTGGGGGCTCGTCGACGGACTTTGGATCAAGGCACGCCTGGTGGTCTGGGGGCTTTGTTCGGATGCGGACCGTCTGAACCGACTCCTCGAGCCCGAATCGCTCGCCGTGACACGCGGCGTCCGGCGGCATCGTCGGAGACGTCCGGCCTGCCCGATCCTGGCCGATCGACTCGATCCGTCCGCCGGAGCGCGCGGTGCCCGCCGATATAGTCCCGATGGTTCCCCTGCGGGAGAGAGCGGCGGAATGGGCCTGTCCTCCGCAGGCAACCGAGGCAGCCATGGCGTGCCAGAGGACCTTCGATACTTCGCTCGTGGCGGCAGTGCGATGACCGATCCCAAGACCAGCACCTTCCGACGCTCAGGAGAGTCCTTCGAACTTGCCTGGGATGGGCGGGTGCTCGAGGTCCGGATCGCCGGCCCCACCCTCGGTCAGCGGGAGGTCCCCGAGGTCAACGCCGCGGTCACGGAGGCCTTCGACATGGCGGGATCGGGCCTTCGTCACCTGGTGTTCGATGTCACCGGCGTTCAGGGGATGTCGAGCATGGGGCTTGGCTTCTGCATCGCCTTCAGGAACGAGGCGGCACGCCGGGGTGGAGATTGCCTGGTGATCGGGATCGGAGAGGATCTGCTCGATCTGTTCCGGCTCACCAAGATCGACTCGCTCTTTCGGATCTGCCGGACCGACGCGGAACTGCGAAAGGCGCTCGGGACCTGAATTCGATTCCGCTCGGCAGCATCGTCGGGGGCGCTCGACGCCCGAGTCTGTTGACGATCCGGGCGAATGGACCGCCCGAAACGATCCGATGAACCCCAGGGATGTCGCACGCCGCCGAGAAGATGATCGAGCCGGTCGGTTCCGGCGAAGCCTTGCCGCGAGGCGATCGCCTCGGCGCCGTCGTGATCGGGCGAAACGAGGGCGATCGCCTGCCGCGGTGCCTTCGGTCGATCCTGGAGGAGGTCCCGGCATCCCGGATCGTCTACGTCGATTCCGGATCGACCGATCGAAGCGTCGAGTGCGCTCGTGCGCTGGGCGTCGAGGTCCACGAACTGGATCCGATCCGGCCCTTCAGCGCCGCCCGCGCCCGCAACGAGGGCTTTGAGCGACTGCTTGCCGCTGCGGACGAGATCGAGCTGGTCCAGTTCGTCGACGGCGACTGCGAAGTGGTGCGGGGCTGGTTCGGCGAGGCATCGAGGCGCCTCGCGGAGCGTCCGGACCTGGCGGCCGTATGCGGACGCACCGTCGAGCGGGATCGCGAAGCGAGCATCTACAACAGGCTCTGCGACATCGAGTTCGACGTGCCGGCGGGCGAGGCGAAGGCCACCGGCGGGATCTTCCTGATGCGGGCCGACGCGTATCGCGGTGTCGGCGGCATGCGGGAGGACGTCGTCGCCGGCGAGGAGCCGGAGATGGGGCTTCGCCTGCGTCGATCCGGTTGGCGGATCGAACGCCTGGCCCGGCCGATGGTGCTCCACGACTCGGCCATGACTCGCTTCTCGCAATGGTGGCGGCGGGCGGTGCGAAGCGGAGTGGGCTACTCCCTCGGCGCGCATCTGCACGGTCGATCCCCCGATCGCTTCTGCGTGCGCGAGGTGCGTCGCTTCTGGGTCTGGGGACTGCTGATCCCGCTGCTCGCCATCGCCCTGGCGTGGCCGACCTGGGGGCTCAGCGTGGCCGCCTACCTCCTGCTGCTCGCGACGCAGTGGAGCAGGATCGCCTGGCGGTCGCGGCGGCGGGGGCTCTCCGTCGCCGACGCGAGCATCTACGCGGTCTCGTGCGTCCTGGCGAAGTTCGCGGGAATCGTCGGGGTCCTGCGGTTCCGACGCGATCTCGCGCGGGGCCGGGTCACGGGCATCGTCGAGTACAAGTGAACGATCCGGTGGGGTCGACCGGCGGGTCCGGGTCAGTCCGCGCCGAGCCCGGTGTACACCACGATGGCGGCGCGCGCCTGGTCCTCGGAATCGAGGTCCCTCCGCGCGCTGTTGCAGAGGCTGACCACGAGGATCCTCGCGAACGGGTCCGCCTTCATCAGTTCGAGAACCGTTCCTCCGTCGAAGTCGCTGTGGAAGCGACCGACGATGTGGACGACCTTCGCGGCGTCGTTCGGACGCGCCGCGAGCGCTGCGGCGATCGATCGCGCCATCGTCGCGTCCCAGACCATCTGCGGGCGCAGGGCTCGTTCGACCTGCTCGTCGGTCGGCGGCTCGCCGCGGGACTCGGTCATGAGTTC
>JBMSXH010000468.1:0-2423 GCA_049425445.1 Phycisphaerales bacterium
GGTGTCGGCCGCATCAGCCACATCGTCTTCATGGGGATGGGCGAACCGCTCGCGAACCTGCCGTCCGTGACCGCCGCGATCCGCGTGCTCAACGCGCCGTGGGGGGCCGGGATCTCGGCACGCCGCATCACCGTCTCCACCGTCGGCGTGCCTTCGGCGATCCGACGCTTCGCGAAGTTCGAGTTGCCGGTGAACCTGGCGCTCTCCCTGCACGCCCCGAACGACGAGTTGCGGCGTCGGATCATCCCCTGGGCCGAGTTCGCCTCGATTCCCGAGATTCTCGACGCCTGCAGCGAGTGGTTCGCCAAGAGCGGTCGGGAGATCACGCTCGAGTATCTGCTGCTCGGCGGATTCAACGATCGCCCCGAACACGCCCGCGAGCTCGCCTCGGTGGCGAAGCGACTTCGCAGCAACGTCAACCTGATCCGATGGAACGAGGTCAAGGGCATGCCCTTCGACCGCCCCGGCACCGAGGATGTCCTGCACTTCCAGCGGATCCTGCGGGAGCGAGGCGTCAACACGCACATTCGCGCGAGCCGGGGCCGGGACATCGCCGCGGCGTGCGGGCAGTTGCGACACGAGCAGTCCGCCGCCACGGTGCGATTGGGCATCAGTGCAGCGGCACCCGAGCCGGAGCGCGACGCGGCTCCGGGATCGCCGACACCGTCGGCGTGAGCACCGCGGGCCCGCGGAGCCTTCGGTCGCCCGCCCGCAGGCGCCTGAACTCGGCGGCCCAGTTTCGATAGGTCGAATCGTCGGCCTCGGGCGAGCCGAGTTCGACGATCGCCTGCTCGAGCCGCGAGAGCACCGCCTCTCGAAGCGCCCGCTCGCGCGGCGTGCCTCGCCATCGCCACGGCCAGACTCTGCCGACCCTCGCAAGCACGATCGGCAGCCAATCGCTCGTCCGCAGATCGAGCCGCATGCGTCGCCCGAACGCGAGCGCATCGATCCGGAAGAGGAACCGCCGCTCGACACGATCGCCCCGCCCGCTCCGGACCCGGAGCGTGGAGCGAAGCGCCGCGAGATGGCGAGGCGAGAGGCTCATCGCCGCGACGTGGAAGAGATCACGAACCAGCATCGCCTCCGCGATCGGCGCGATGGCGAGCCGGGTGAGTTCCCGACCCGTCTCGCCGCGATCGACCGCGTAGAGACGCCGAATCCGCTCCGCGTACCGGGCCGCGTGCCCGAAGCCTCCCCACATCATCGACGCGGCGAGGCAGTCGGCGAACTCGGCGGCCGCCCGACGGCCCGCCTCGCTCTCGAGCAGGCCCGGCATGGCGGAAAGCGCGTCGCGAAGGACCTTCGAGATGCGTTCGCCTCCGCGACCACCCCGTCGCGTGGCACCACGGACGATGCGACGCATCGCCCTCGACACGGTCTCGGGCTTGGGCGCGGCGGATCTCGTCTCCACCGCCGCCTGCGTCGCGAGACGACGCCCGAAGGCGAACGCGTCGACGCAACGACCCACCCCGCGGTCCTCCTGCGCACGCAGCGCCTGCGAGATCGCCTCGGGGCCCACCGGGATCATGCCTCGCTGGTAGGCGTAGCCGAGCAGCACCACGTCGAGCACCCGCTCGGTGAGAAAGGCGTTTCGGCAGGGCGCAAGCAGGTCCTCGACCTGACTCCCCGCGAGACAGGTCCGTCGGATCGCCGAAGGCAGCGCGGCCTGCACCTCCGCCGGGAGGCCGCCCTCGACGAGTGGCGCGAGATTGACCACCGCCGAGGTCCGATCCGGGCTTGCGACCCGCAGCCATGGGTCGGGGCCGATCGCCCGCAGGCTCTCCGTCGGATCGAGTCCGAGCAGAAGGTCTGCCTCACCTTGGGGAATCGCAGGCTCGAGCGGAGTTTCTTCGCCAAGCCTCGATCGGGTGAAGAGCACCTGTGCCCACGCGCGCCTTCCGGGGCCGATCGGCGTCGGGTCCCACACCGCCCGCACGCGATACCCCATCAGCCGCCCCGCTTCGGAGAGGATCTGGGCCACGACTCCCGGCGCTCCCCCGCGATAGCCGGCCAGATGCACTCGCCATCGCGAACTGTTCGCGTGGATCGGCCGAGGCGTCGGCACGCCTCCGGGATCGTCTCCTCGCCCTCCCGTGGGCGGCTTCGATCGAATCGCATCGACCTGTTCGAGAAACGGACGAACCCGCAGGCGGATCGCCGCGCCCGAACGGATGCGCATCTTGCGGATCCAGCCCCGCGTGCGCACCGGTGGAGGATCCGGAAGCGGGACGGGCATCGAGCCGCCGAGTTCGCACGCACTCTCCGCGAGGAACACCACCCGCTGACGAGGGGCGAAGCCCAGGCGATCGACGTCGGCGAGCGCTCGCTCCGCGGCGATCGGATCGAGCCGCGGAGGCGGCCCCTCGCGGGCGCTCAGCACCGTCAGCCGGTCCGCCCCCGCCGCCACGAGCAAGGCCTCGCGC
>JBMSXH010000469.1:0-2416 GCA_049425445.1 Phycisphaerales bacterium
CCCCCCCCGCTTCTCATGCGCGGCGGCGGATCCGACCGACCGAAGCCGTTCTCGAGAAGCCTCGCGATCGACCATGACCGACCCGACCCCCTCGCTGTCCCCGAACCGCCGCGCCAAGCGCCTGCTGCTCGTCGGCTGGGATGCCGCCGACTGGATGATGATCGAGCCGCTGCTGACGCGTGGCGCGATGCCCCGACTGAAGCGGCTCCTCGACGCCGGCAGCCGGGCGGATCTCGCGTCGAGCCTGCCTCGCCTCTCGCCGCTGCTGTGGTCGACGATCGCCACCGGGAAGACGCCCGACCGCCACGGCATCCTGAACTTCGTGGAGCCCGATCCCGACCCCGCCTCCGCCACGGGGGTCCGGCTCTCCTCGAGCACCACGCGACGGGTCAAGGCGGTCTGGAACATCCTCACCCAATCGAGCCTCCGGGTGAACGTGGTCGGCTGGTACGCCTCGCATCCAGCCGAACCGATCTCGGGAACCTGCGTGAGCAACATGCTCCAGGAGGGCGAACCCGCGAATGGCGACGAGCCGTGGCCCCTTCCGCCCGGCACGATCCATCCCGCGAGTGAGTCCGAGCGACTGGCCGCTTGCCGCGTCGCGTCGCACACGATCTCGAGGAGCGAACTTCTCAAGTTCATCCCGAAGCTCGCAGAGCTGCCTCCCGGCGATCCGCGGCCTCGCGCCCTCGCGAAGCAGCTCGCGCGGACGGCGTCGGTGCATCGCGCCGCGAAGTCGATCCTCGACGCCGATCACGAGTGGGACTGCACGATGGTCTTCTACGAAGGCATCGACACGATCGGCCATCACTTCATGGAGTACTTCCCGCCCCGCATGGCCCACGTCTCCGACGTGGACGTTCGGCGGTTCGGCGAGGTGATGCCGGCGACGTACCGGCTGCACGACCGCATGCTCGGCGAACTGCTCGATGCCGCCGGGCCGGACACCACGGTGCTGCTCCTCTCCGATCACGGCTTTCACAGCGACCATCGTCGCCCCGCGATCACCGCCGATCTCGCCAAGGACCGCGCCGCCCTCGAGGCGAGTTGGCATCGCGAGCACGGCGTGCTCGTCCTGAGCGGCCCGGGTGTTGGACACGCGAAGACGATCCACGCGCCCAAGCTCGTCGACATCGCCCCGACCGCGCTCGCGCTGCTTGGGGTGCCGGTCGCGAGGGACTTCGACGGTCGCCCGCTCGCCGAGGCGTTCGAGCCCGCCACGACCAGCGGCGAACTTCCCGCGATCGAGTCGTGGGAGGCGGTCGATGGCGACGCAGGCCTGCATCCGCCCGATCTGCGCCTCGATCCCTTCGAGGCCCACGACGCGCTGCAGCAGCTCGTCGACCTCGGCTACATGGCCGAGTTGCCGCAGGACCGTGGCGAGCGACTCGACCTCGTGCGCCGCGAGACGCGCTACAACCTCGCGATCACCCACTCGACGAATCGGCGCCCCGCCCAGGCCGCAGACGTGCTCGCGGAACTGCATCGCGAGCAGCCCGCGGAGCTTCGCTACGCCGAAGCGCTCGTCACCATGCTGCGCGACGCGGGGCGTCCGTCCGAGGCGCTGCCGGTGGTGCAGTCGATCCTCGAGCGGCATCCCGATCGGGTCGAGGCGAGGCTTCAGCTCGTCGCGACGCGCCTCGAACTCGACGACCGCGCGGGGGCCGACGAGGCGTACCTTCGCGCCCGCGAGATCGCCTCCGATCGCATGGACATGCAGATCGCCCTGGGCGAACTCGCCGCGACGCTCGATCGCTTCCCGCAGGCCGAGAGCCATCTCAAGGAGGCGCTGACCCACGATCCATCGCCCGCCGTGCATCTGGCCTTCGCGCGGCTGGCGCTTCGTCGGGGGCGTCATGAGCAGGCGGCCGAGCACGCTCTCGACGCACTCGAGGCGCAGCCGCACCTTCCCGAAGGAAACCTGCTGCTCGGCACAGCGCTCGCCTGGCTCGAGGCGAAGGACGATGCGCGGCGGTGCCTGGACCTCGCCGCCGGGCAAGGCGTGGTCGAGGCGATGAGGTTCCTGCTCGCGCTCGATGTCTCGGAAGGTCGCGCCGAATCGGCCGACCGCCGTCGCGAGTCATTGCGAGCGGCGATCGCGAAGCTGCCGCCGCGAGTGGCGGCCACGATTCCGCCCTACGACGCGGGGGCGTGGGCGACCTCTCGCGGGCTCGACCTGGGGGGTTGAGAAGAGGAGAAGAAGCAGAAGAGGAGAAGAGGAGACAAGGAGGGAGGAGACGAACCACGGTCAGGCCTTCCGCAGCAGGGGCAGCGCTTCGGGCTGCGCGCGAAGCCGAAGAGGAGAAGAGGATAAGAGGAGATAGGAGGCGGACCCTCGGCACGCCGGCCGCATCAGGTGCAGCGCTTCGCTGTCCGAGTCCATCAAGTCCATCCGGTCCATCCCGTCCATATGCCC
>JBMSXH010000470.1:0-2415 GCA_049425445.1 Phycisphaerales bacterium
GAGTTGGCTCGGCACGCTAACGCTGTCGCGCGAGTTCGATCGCGCGACCGGCAACACTCCTCCCCGGCTCGGCTCGCGAACGCAGTCGCGCGAGTTCGATCGCGCGACCGGCAACACTCCTCCCCGGATCGGCTCGCAAACGCAGTCGCGCAAGTTCGTTCGCGCGACCGGCGACACTCCTCCCCGGCTCGGCTCGCAAACGCAGTCGCGCAAGTTCGTTCGCGCGAAGGACGAAACTCCTCCCCTGAATCGCCACGCGATTCAGGGGAGGTGGCTCGCGAGCGAAGCGAGCGAGACGGAGGGGGCGGCCGAACTCGGTCGGGGTCGCGCGGGCTGGAGGCGGGCGAGACGCCCGCGATCCACCAGACACGCCCGGATTGCTTGCTCCGCTCGGCGGGCCCTCAACCTTCGCCCGGCTCGCCGGTCTGCTCCGGTTCTTCGGCTTTGCGTGACCGCCTCCGCTTCACCGGCCCCGCGTCGGGCATGGTGCGCTTCCGCACGAGCAGATGGTGATAGTGCTGTGCGAAACGGTGCGCCTCGTCGCGGATCGCCTGGCAGAGCTTCAGCCCCGGGTTCTCGCGACCGAGCTTGATCGGCTCGCGATCGCCGGGCAGGAAGATCAGCTCCTCCTTCTTCGCGAGCCCGATCACGAGCGGCGGCCGCGCCCCAAGGCCCGTGAAGACCTCCATCGCCGCGTTGAGCTGCCCCTTGCCGCCGTCGATCAGCACGAGATCGGGAAACAGTTCCTCCCCCGCCGCCGCCTCGCGGTACCGGCGATCGACCACCTCCTGAATCGCGCGATAGTCGTCGTTCTCGACCGACTGGATGCGGTAGCGGCGGTAGCCGTCCTTGAAGGGTCGCCCATCGATGAAGCAGACCTTGCTGCCGACGGTCTCGCCGCCGGCGAGGTGCGCGATGTCGATCGCCTCCATGCAGCGGATCGGATGCTCCGTGCCGAGGGCCCGCTGCAGGCTGCGCAATCCGCCCGCGGGATCGCCGGAGAAGACCGTCACCTCGGGCTGCCACTCGAAGTCGACCTCGCCCCGGCGCTTCTCGCGTTCGTCGAGCTTCTCGATCGCCTTGATCTGGTCGCGCAGCGCTGCCGCCTCCTCGAACTTCAGCTGCCGCGACGCCTCGTCCATCTCGGCCTTCAGTTCCCGCAGCAAGGCGCTTCGCTTCGAGCCGAGGAACCGGACGAACCGCTCGACGTCCGCGCGATACGCCTCCGGGGAGATGCGATCGGCGCACGGCGCCGAGCACTGCCCGATCGCGTGCAGGAGGCACGGGCGAAAGCGGCGGTTGCGCGGATCGCCCGGGACGATGTCGAGTTCGCAGGTGCGGTACTTGAAGACCTTCTGCAGCAGCTGCACCGCGCGACGCAAGCCGTTGGCCGAGACGAACGGCCCGAGGATGCGGGCGCCCTTGAAGCGTTCGTCGGCGGGGTTGCGGGTGATGTAGACCCCCGGCGAGGCGTCGCGCAGCGTGACCGCGAGGTACGGATAGGTCTTGTCGTCGACGAGCCGGTCGTTGAAGCGGGGCCGGGTGTCCTTGATCAGGCGGCTCTCGACGAGGAGCGCCTCCCACTCGCCCTCGCACTCGATGACGTCGAAGTCCTCGACGAGATCGAGCATGGGCTGCTTGCGGAAGCCCAGGTCCGCCGAGGGCACGAAGTAGCTCGAGACCCGGTTGGGCAGAACTCCCGCCTTGCCCACGTAGAGGACCTGCCCGGCAGAGTCCTTCATGAGGTAGACCCCGGGGACCTTGGCAAGCCCGCGGGCCTTCGCGAGGAGGCGATCGAGCCGTTCGCGGCGGGGATCCGGGGTGGCTTCAGGCGGGGCGGAGGTCACGGGGTGCCTTCTCGTTGGGCTCGATGAGGGGATCGTTGGACCGGGGGCCCCGCGTGTCACGGGAAGTCACCTCAACGCCATTGGGGACCGGGAACCGGCGGCCGATACCCGATCGGTTTCTTGACTGCCCCCCGGCGGAATCTATTCTTGCGGGTCTGAGAGGTTTCGCTCGCCCCGTGGATCCGTTCGGCGGATCGAGTCGAAATCAGAGCGTCCGATGGGTGCCCATCGGCGTGTGAGCGAGTTCACCTGGTCCCGAGTCGAGGACACTCGGGCCATCCCAGCCCTGTTTCGGAACCAAGGAGCCTTCCATGAGCATGATCCGTTTCTTCGCGGCCGCGACCCTCGTCGCCGCCCTCGGTGCCTGCAGCACGACGTCCAAGGACACCACCGCGAACCCCGGCGCGGTCAGCGGCGGCGCGGCCAAGGCCGAGTGCTGCGGCGGCTGCAGCGACAAGCCCGCCTGCCCGGCGACCGGCAACGCCAACATGGGCGCCGTCAGCGGCAAGAGCGACTGCTCCTCCGCCAAGAGCTGCGGCACCTCCTGCAGCGACAAGGCCAGCATGGG
>JBMSXH010000471.1:0-2415 GCA_049425445.1 Phycisphaerales bacterium
CGAAGGTGTGGATAATCTGCGCCTTCGCTGGTCCGAAGCGAATCTCGGAGTACGTTCCACTTCGCGAGCGGTTGGCGACAGGGACGCTTCGAGATGCCTGACTTCGGCGAGTGCTGCAGCGACTTCTACGTCAACCAGAAGCTCGCCCTGAAGATGGATCTCCCGGAGAGCCGCGAGCCCCTGCTCGACCTCTTCGACCGGGTCCGGCGCTCGATGCCCGAGCTCGACCGGCTTCGCCGCTACGACGGCGAGTTGGCGCTGGAGAGCCCGGATCAGGAGCGGCGCTACCGCTGGGTCGCGATGCGACAGACCTCGATCCGGTCCGGCGACGTCAATCCCTCGGAACTCGAGGAGGCCTACGCCCTGCACCGGCTGATCCTCGAGGTGGCCCCGTACTACCTCTCGATCAGTCCGCTCGACATCGACTACCTCGAACTGGTGTTCGGGTTCGACCTCGAGGCGGAAGCGAACCGAGACGAGGTGGTCTTCGACGCGCTGCTTGCCGACGGGCCGCTCGGAAACCTCGTCGATCCGACCCAGGATCGCTTCCTCGACTGCCAGCCGATCGTGGGCCTCGCCCTCAACGAGGCGTGCGACCTCCAGGCGTTCTTCGAGGTCCGAAGCCGCGGCAGCGCGACCGAGGCCGCCACCGGCGACTTCCTCCCCGAACCGATCAGCGTCTACCTGACCGTCCGCCGGCACGGCCCGGTCTCGTCGCTCGAGCAGTTGCCCGCGATCTTCGCCACGCTCTGCGGGCATGCCGAGCGCCTCGCGGAGGAGCGGGCGATCCCGCAACTGGTCATGCCCATCCGCCACGCGATCCTGTCGCGGCCTTGATGGCCGCGGCTCGACGCATCGTCGACTCTCCGCGCGGCGACGTTCGCCGTGCCCCTCGTCTCCGCCGCCCCTTGATCCAAGTTCGAGAAGGAGCCCCATGACCCCTCTGCGCACGATTCCGGGACGAACGTCGCTTTCGATCGGCCTCCTCGCCACGCTCGCCGGAACCGCCGTCGCGCAGGATCCCTGCACGCCAGGCTGGGACTTCTCGGTCGGCGTGCCCGGCGCAAACGCCGGCATCGTCGGCAGCGCGATCCTGCACGACGACGGCAGCGGTCTCGCCCTCTACGCCGGTGGCAGCTACACCTCGATCGGCGGCATCGACGCGAACCGCATCGCCAAGTTCGACGGCAAGACCTTGTCGCCGCTCGGCACCGGGCTCTCGAACGCCGAGTGCTATGCGCTCGGCAGCTACGACGGCGGGCTCTACGCGGCGGGCTACTTCGACCTCGCGGGCGGCGTTCCCGGCACCGCAAAACTCGCCCGCTGGAACGGCAGCGATTGGGAGTCGGTCGGGGCGAACCTCGAGCTCTTCTCGAATCAGCTCTGGGACCTGACCACCTTCGACGACGGCACCGGCAACGCCCTCTACATCTCGGGCAACTACACCGACATCGGCGGCAGCGGCGGCAACTTCTTCTCCAAGTACGACGGCAAGGCCTTCTCGCCGGTCGGCGGCTCGATCGGCGGCGCCGTGCCGCTCATCGTCTTCACCGCGCATGTCTTCGACGACGGCACCGGACCGGCGATCTACATCGGCGGCCGATTCACCGACGTCGCCGGGGTGCCGGCGAGCCGCATCGCCAAGTGGGACGGCACGCAGTGGTCGGCCCTCGGCTCGGGCGTCGCGGGCTCCGGCGTCTCGGTCTCGATCATGACCATGACCACCTTCGACGACGGATCCGGTCCGGCCCTCTACGTCGGCGGGCAGTCGTTCACCTCCGCGGGTGGCGTGCCCGCCAATCGCGTCGCGAAGTGGGACGGCACGCAGTGGTCGAACGTGGGCGAGGGATTTGCGGGCGGCATCGTCTGGAAGCTCGCGGTGTACGACGACGGCACCGGCGAGGCGCTCTACGCCTTCGGGACCTTCACGGCTTCGGGCAGCACCCCGCTCGCGCGGATGGCGAAGTGGAATGGCACCGCGTGGGAGCCCTTCGGAGAAGCCTCGGCGACCGTCCTCGACGCGCTCGTCGTGCCGGGCGATGAGGGCGACAATCTGCTGGTCGTCGGGCAGTTCACCTCGATCAATGGCAACGAGGCGAACCGCCTCGCGGTCTGGGAGGGCTGCGGCGGCGAGGGAGTCCCCGGCGACCTGAACGGCGATGGCGTGGTGAACGGCGCGGACCTGAGCATCATGCTCGCCGCGTGGGGCAGCGACGATCCGGTCGCCGACCTCGATGGCAACGGGGTGGTCGACGGAGCCGACCTGGCGACCCTGCTCGGCTACTGGACCTGAGAAACGGTCCGACTCGGTGATGAACGGGGGCGGCGGCGGAGGCTTCGGCTTCCGCCGCCGGTGCGTTGGGGGGGGGCGGCTCCGTGTGCCAGTCCACCCATCGATCCGCCCAAATGATCAAA
>JBMSXH010000472.1:0-2400 GCA_049425445.1 Phycisphaerales bacterium
GTCATCCACTGCCGCGTCGTCGGCGCTGCGCGCCGAGCCCGGCGACCCGCGGCCTTAGACTTCCCGCGATGCGATCCACCCCGGACACCCTCCTCGGTCGATGGCGCGCGAACCTCTCGGGGCTCGCGTGCCTCGCCTCGATGGCGCTGGCGACGCGGATGCGAATCGGCGGGGCGTACTGGTCGTGGCGACGCGAGACCGCGTTCGGTTCGGATCCGTCGCGTTGGCCCGCTCCGGCCGAGAGGCGACGGACGATCCTCGAGTACGCGCGGTGGGTCGCCTCCATGAGACGGCTCGCCCGACGCTGACCGCGAGGAAGTTCGGGTGGACTCGGGCGCGGGGGACGCGTCCCCGTGGGGGCGAGACCGCCTTCCTGACGATGATGGACCGATGGCCTCGTCCTCGATCCAACCCGTTGCGCTGATCGACCTCGTGGGTCTTTCGCGCGGACTCCTCGGGGCCCGGACACCTCGGCTCTCGGCATTCGCCGCGCGGCATGGTCATCCTCGAGACCTCGTGCCGCCGCTGCCCGCAGTCACCTGTTCCGTGCAGTCGTCGATGCTGACGGGGCTCGATCCGGCCGGCCATGGGGCGGTGGCGAATGGATGGTTCGATCGCGCGCTCGGCGAAGTGCTCATGTGGCGACAGTCCAACCGACTCGTGGCCGGCGAGAAGTTGTGGGAGACCGCGAAGCGGATCGAGCCGTCGATCACCTGCGCCAACCTCTGCTGGTGGTACGCGATGGGCGGCACGCACGATGTCTCGCTGACTCCGCGGCCGATCTACGCCGCCGACGGACGGAAGATCCCCGACTGCTGGACGCACCCCGCGGACCTTCGCGATCGGCTTCAGGCGAAGCTCGGCCGGTTCCCGCTCTTCGACTTCTGGGGGCCTCGGGCGGGGATCGTCTCGAGCCGATGGATCGCCGAGGCGTCGAAGGAAGTCTGGCGGATCCACCATCCCACGATCTCGCTCGTCTACCTGCCGCACCTCGACTACGACCTGCAGCGCTTTGGGCCGGACGATCCCCGCATCGAGAGGTCGTTGCGGGAGATCGACGAGGTGGCCGGAGACCTCCTCGAGTTCTACGAAGGCCAAGGCGTGGCGCCCATCGTGGTGTCGGAGTACGGCATCGTGCCGGTTCGAGGGCCGGTGGCCATCAATCGCGAGTTGCGTCGCGGCGGATGGCTTCGGGTTCGGGCGGAGGAGCATGGGCGCGAGGTGCTCGACCACTTCGCGAGCGACGCGTTCTCGGTGGTGGACCATCAGATCGCCCACGTGTATCTGTCGCCTCGCGGTCTCGATGCGAAGCGGGAGATCGCCGCGAGCCTCCGGGCCCTCGACGGGGTGGAGTCGGTGCTTGAGGGTGAGACGCTTGCTTCGGCGGGTTTGGCCCACGCACGCTCGGGCGATCTCGTCGCGATCTCCAAGCAAGACCGCTGGTTCGAGTGGGGACACTGGCTCGAGCCCGACAAGGCGCCCGACTTCGCGCGGTGCGTCGAGATCTTCCGCAAGACCGGATTCGATCCCTGCGAGCTGTTCATCGATGCCCGCATCCGCTTCCCGCGGCTCGCGGTCGCTTCGAGGTTGGTGAGGAAGGCCATGGGGCAGCGGGTGCTGATGGACCTCGTCCCGCTCGATGGTTCGGTGGTGGGTGGTTCTCACGGCCGGGTCGACCTGCCGGAGCAGCACCGGCCAGTGATCTTTGGCTCGCTTCCGAGCCGCTCTGGCGAGTCGATTCGGGCGACGGCCGTGCGAGACCTGGTGCTGGAGCGACTCCTGGGTCCGAACGCCGACTTGGCTCGACCGGTCGGTTGAATCGAACGGTCCTCGCGTCAGAATCGAGCGGCGGTCCCGGGCCGCTCGTCTGGAACCCCGCGTGCTTCGAATCGGCCCTCTCGAACTCGACACTCCGCTGCTGCTCGCCCCCATGGCCGGGCACTGCGATCTGCCGTTCCGGATCCTCTGCCGAGAGTTGGGCGGAGTCGGTCTGGCGAGCACCGATCTGCTCAACGCCCACTCGCTCCTGCGGGGTTCGCCCACCGCCCTCGAGTTGGCTGCCACGAACGGTTTGGATCAGCCCTTGGCGATGCAGCTCTACGGAAGCGGCGAAGACCCGCTTCCGGAGGCGGCCTGCTGGGCGATCGATCACGGCGCGCGGCTGATCGACATCAACATGGGTTGCCCGGTCGACAAGGTCGCCAAGAAGAACGGTGGCTCGCTGCTTCTTCGGGACCCCTGTGCGACGGTCCGAATCGCCGAGCGGATCGTTGCGGCCGTCGATCGGCACGGGGCCGGGCGCGTTCCGGTGACGGCGAAGATGCGACTTGGTTGGGACGAGGGTTCGATCGTGGCCCCAACCCTGGCCCGCGATCTCGAGCAGGCGGGTATCGCGGCCGT
>JBMSXH010000473.1:0-2395 GCA_049425445.1 Phycisphaerales bacterium
GCCCCCGAAGACCGCCCGTCGCGAATCCATCGTTGGATTGCCTCTCTCGATCTCAGCGGCGACGCCGCCGAGCCAGCAACCCTGCGGCGCCGAGCAGCGCGAACGCGCCCGGCGAAGGAATCACGCTGATCGCCAGCGTGCCCTCGAACGACCCGAAGCCGCCCAGCGCCAGCGCCGCGGCACCCATCGCGAGGTCGTAGCTGCCGGGACCCAACTCGAGCTGGAACACCACCGGATTGTCGCCCGGGGTGAAGAACTCGCCGTCGATGTCGTCGTCGGCGTAGAGCTCGAAGAACCCGACGCCCGTTTCGGTCGCCTGGACGGAGCCGATCAGCGTCACGAGCACCGGGACCGTGGTCGTGAAGGAGATGCGACTGCCGGCGAACGCGATGTCGGCATACGGCAGATCGCCGAAAGGCACCGCGTCGAGGTCACTCCAGAATGAAAAGAGCGCCACACCGTTGTTGAAACTGCCGAAACTGATGCCCGCCGCAAGCGAGCCGAAGGCCGGATGGCTCGCAGAGGCGTCGAGATGCGAACCTGGCAGCGGATCCTCCTGGGAGAGGAAGTCCGCGTAGCCACCTTCCGGATTCTCGAAGTCGACGTACCCGCCGCCCACCATCATCTGCGTGAACGACAGGCCCGAAGAGCCGTCGAACCCCGCTTGCGTGACGGATGCGGTCGCCAACGCGACCGCCACGGCGGACGCCACAATGGTCGAACGAAACATGTTCCTGGCTCCCTTGGGACGAAACCCCGGACAGGGACTCCGTCGTTGAATTGTGAACCGATCCCTTTTCGCGGGCGGGTCGAGACCCGCGCTCCCTCGATCAAGACCTATTCCCTCGACGCTCCGCACAGCCTCACAACGGAGGAGTTCTCTCGCCGCCAGGGTTAGTCCCGTTTCCGGACCTCACCGCCGCGACGTCCGGGAATTCCGCGAAACGCCCAATCTTCCCCGGGGGGCATTTCCCTCCGCGAGTCATGACGCCTCTGCCCGCGGCAGCCCATGCCGCGCCGCGCGGAGTGCCCCTTCCCGACCGCGGTCACCGTGCCCGCCGTGCCCCGCTCGATGACGACCCCTGTCCCGCCGTTCCAACCGCGGCCCTTGATCCACGCAGGACTTGCGCACGCGCTGGCCCGGCCATCCCCACCGAGCCCTACACTGCCCCGCTGCTCGAGCGACTTGGAATCTGGCTCGTCGCGATCGTGCTGGCCGTCGGCGGCCAGACTCCGATCGTCTGGGCCGATTCCACCGCTTCGCCCCATCCGTCGTGCTGCGGATCCGCCTGCCGCTGCGGTGACTCGTGCCCCTGCATGGCCCGACGCGGGCCGGTCGAGGACGGCCCCAGACTCCCCCCGATCGGGCTCGAGCGCGACGGCGTCCGCGCGGTGCCTCCGCGGGCGTTCGCCCTCGAATCCGTCGGCTGCGAATCCTGCGGGGAACCAAGCGAGAGCGTTGGGCCGAGGCCTGGCGACGATTCCCCTTCGGGGCGAGGCATCCTGTTGCGCAAGCACGTGCTGAGGACCTAGCGGAGCGTCTCGCGCCACCGGTGCGCGCCGATGACGTCTCGCCCCGCGACCGCGGGCGCGATCGCGTGCGGACGATTCGTCCGCCAACTTCGCTCCAAGCAAGGACTCGAACCGTGTCTCCGCAATCGTCTCTTCGTCGCGGCGTGCTCGCCGCGTGTCTTCTCGCCTTCCCCGCACTGCTCCTCTCCTGCGCCTCGACTCCCAAGACCGAATCGGATGGTCGCGGCGATTCGATCGCCGAGCGCCCCGCCCCCACCGCCGACTCGGTCGTGCTCGTCGCCCACGGCATGGCCTGCCCGAAGTGCGTCACGAACGCCGACCTGCAGCTCATGAAGCTCGACGGCGTGCGAAGCGTCGCGATCGACATGAAGCACGGCTTCATCACGGTGGCGATCGATCCGGCCGATCGCCCGTCCCGCGAGGACTATGCGCGAGCGATCGATGCCGCCGGACTCACCCTCGTCTCGGTGCATGAGGCACCCACCGAGGCATCGGCGCCATGAGCTTCCGCCCAACCTCGTGCCGTCGGCTCGCCGCAGCGGCTGGCGCGATCGTCACGCCTCTCGCCCTCTCGCCATCCGCGGTTGCGCAGGAAGCCATCTGGATGCCCGCGGCGACGCAGCCGTCGCCGGGCCAGTGGATCGTCACCGAGAAGGCGCGGTACTACCAGTTCCGCGACGACGACCCTGCGGATCCCATCGATTCGATCATGGCCATGGAGACGACGCTCGCCTACGGGCTCGTGCCGCGGCTCTCGATGCAACTCGATCTGCCCGCGTACTGGAAGCAGTCCGGCACGCCGCAACAGACGACCGCCGGGCTCGGCGACCTGGCGATGGCGCTCAAGGTGCGGGTGCTGCAG
>JBMSXH010000474.1:0-2394 GCA_049425445.1 Phycisphaerales bacterium
CTCAAGGTCTCGTTGCGCGACGCCTTCCGATCGGTCGGGCAGGAGGTCACGCAGGGCGGCCTCGAGGAGCTCAAGAAGTCGGTCGGCGAACTCGTCGCGGCGCAGAAGAAGCAGATCGACGCCGAGGGCGAGACGCGGCGGCAGGCGATCGAGGCGCAGATGAAGCCCATTCAGGAGGGCCTCGTGAAGCAGGGCGAACTGCTCGCGGCGCTCGAGACCAGACGCGAGGTCGCCTACAAGGAACTCCAGACGATGGTCGGCTCGATGGAGCGGACCCATGGCGAGCTGCGCGATCGCACTGGCAAGCTCGTCGAGGCGCTGCGACGTCCCGAGACCCGCGGGCGATGGGGCGAGATCGGGCTTCGCAACGCGGTCGAGCAGGCTGGGCTCAGCCCGCACTGCGACTTCGCCGAGCAGGTCTCGGTGGACACCGAGGACGGACGGCTTCGCCCGGACCTCGTCATCAACCTTCCCGGCGGCGGCACGATCGTCGTCGACAGCAAGGTCGCGCTCGACAGCTTCCTCTCGATGCTCGACGCCGAGGCCGATCGGCCGGCGCTGCTCAAGAAGCACGCCGCGGCGGTCGCCACGCACATCAAGGGCCTCGGGCAGAAGCGCTACTGGGAGCAGTTCGCCCGCACGCCCGAGTTCGTCGTGATGTTCGTGCCGGTCGAGAGCGCCCTCGTCGCGGCGATCGAGGCCGAGCCCACGCTCTTCGAGGAGGCGATCCGGCAGCGGGTCGTCCTGACCGGTCCGATGAACCTCGCCGCGATGCTCCGGGTGGTCGCGATGACCTGGCGTGAACACGACGTCGCGGAGAACGCCCGCAAGATCGCCGACGAGGCTTCGAAGCTGCATAAGCGGCTCCGCACGTTCGCGGAGATGCTCGCCGACGTCGGGCGCCACCTGCATCGCGCCGGAGAGACCTACAACCAGGCCGTCGGCTCGTTCGACGGTCGACTGATTCCCTCGGCGCGGAAGATGGAGCGCTACGGCGTCGCGAAGGGCGAGGCGATCGCGGCGCTCCCGCCGGTCGAGATCGCACCGAAGCTCCCCGGCGGCGTGACGCCCACGCCGGACGATGCGGCACCGATCGACGTCGAGGCGATCGCCGAGGACGCATAGTCGGTCGCAGCTTCGAGATCGGCGGCGACGAGCGCGATCGCGGCCGCCGCCTCGCCTCGGTTCCGACTCGACCTGCTTCGCCCTGCGATCGACGCTCGTACACTCGCCGCATGCCTCGACCGCACGCCGGAAGCCGCCGACCTGAACCGCCTCGCGAACCCCGTTCGCCGGCGCCGGGCAGGCGTCCCCCGCTCTCGATCGCGACCACCACGCTCTGGGAGTATCCGAGCCAGCACTACGACGCGCACGCGATCGACGCGCCCGATCCCGCCGAGGTCGAAGTTGGCGACTCGGTCGATTCCGCCGCGAGGCTCGCCGACGAGGCCGCCTCGCGAGCGCCCCAGCGGCGCGATCGGAACATGCAGGGCGACCGCGGCTACGTCGGCGCGACGCCCTCGTGGGTGATCTGGCAACTGCTGCAGCGCTACACCAGGCCGAAGGCGCTCTGCGTCGATCCGATGGCCGGCAGCGGCACGAGCCTCGACGTCGCCCGCGACCTTGGGCGACGCGCCTTGGGCTACGACCTGCGCCCGACCCGCAAGGACATCTTCCGCGCCGATGCTCGAAGCCTTCCCCTCGAGGATTCCGTCGCGGACTTCGCCTTCGTCGATCCCCCCTACTCGACGCACGTCGACTACTCCGACGATCCCCGCTGCATCGGCAAGCTCGACGCGGGAGGCGGCGATCGCGGCGTCGCCTACTACGAGGCGATGCGAGCGGTGATCGGCGAGCTCTTCCGGGTGCTCAAGCCCGGGCGCGTGCTCGGACTCTACGTGAGCGACTCGTACCGGCGCCGGCGGGGCGCGAAGCCGGGCGAAGGGCTCTTCATGCCGATCGGCTTCGAACTCTTCTCGATCATGCGCGAACGGTTCGAGCCGCTCGACATCGTCTCGGTGGTCCGCCACAACGCCAAGCTCGACAAGGGGAACTGGCGACGCGCCGCGGAGGAGCAGAACTTCTTCCTCCGAGGCTTCAACTACCTCTTCATCATGCGCAAGCCCCTCGACGCGACTCCGTCGCCGTCGGATTCCACTCGTTCGCGAGGTGGGCCATCGGCATCGCCGAAGAAGCCGCGCGATCCGCGTCGCGGAGGAGGCGCGGACCGCGGAGGTCGACCGCCCCGATGAAGCCGCGCGGGACATCCGGGAAGCGCGAGGCGTTGCTCGCCGACGCCGCACGAGCCGAGTCCGGCGGCGATCTCGCCGGGGCCGCCTTGATCCTCGAGCGGATCCTCCGAAGCGAGCCGATGCACGCCACCGCGCTGCGAAG